>DASVGU010000020.1:0-5411 GCA_036379375.1 Saccharimonadales bacterium (SeqCode) | reverse complement strand
GCTGTTCTGCACCCGCGAAAGTGACTGCAGGCGCGCCGAAGCCACCTCCAGGTCGTTGTGCTGCGATTGCAGGCTCGCGCTCTGCTGCTGCAAATCGTTGATGGTGTACCCGTAGGCGTTGGTCTTGGTCACCTGTGTGAGGTACAGAAGCCCCAGCAGGCACGCCAGTACAATCAGCACGATCGTGTTGCTGATAGGCCCCAGGGTGCGCTCGGTCGGCCGAAAGCTTACCGCATTTTGGTTGCGGCCCGCGAAACGGGAACGGCTGAGCGCCAGCGAACTTGAATATGTCATAGTTTTACCTTTTTGTTTTTATTTGTCTTTTTTGGCTTGGTGGCGGGCACCGGTCTTTCCCGAATGCCCGCCAACAGTGCTTCGTACTAGTGCACCTTTACGGCGACTTTGTACGCACGGGAGGTACCTGTTACCTTGATTGGCATGATTGGTGCTTCCCTTTCTTTTTATTTGTTTATTTTCACTGCGGCTCGGAGTTTGGCACTCCGGGCGCGCGGATTAAAAGCTAATTCTTGGGCCGAGGCGATTATCGGACGCTTGGTCAGCAGCTGCAGCTCGGCGTCGTAGCGCTTGCCGCTTGCTTCCTGGAATACACGCTTCACCAAGCCGTCTTCCAGGCTATGGAAGCTGATGATGGCAATGCGCCCGCCGGGTTTCAACAGCCGTATCCACAGCGGCAACGCCAGCTCCAGCTGACGCAGCTCATCGTTGACGGCGATGCGCAGCGCCTGGAACGTCCGGGTGGCCGGATGTACGCGGCTGCGGCCAGGCCAAGCTTTGGCCACTACCGCGGCCAGCTGGGTGGTCGTCGTAAACGGCCGGTTGCCGGTGATGAGCCGCGCTATTTGCCGCGCTTTCGGCTCCTCGCCGTAGCGCCACAGGATATCCGCCAGCTCGGCCTCGCTATAGCTGTTCACTATAGTCTCGGCACTCAAAGCCTGAGACTCGTCCATGCGCATGTCCAGCGGCCCCGCAAGAGCAATTGCAAACCCGCGGTCTGCCTCGTTAAGGTGCGGTGACGACACGCCCAAATCCGCCAAAATGATGTCAAACGATTCCTGTTCGCCTCGGAGCTCTTCAGAAGCCCCCAGGAAATCCTGGTGCCGTATATCCACGCCGTTTCCCTTAAAAACTCGCTGCAGCGCGTCTACCGCACGTTTGTCGCGGTCGACGAGCACCGCCAGCTCGGGATGCTCGGTCACGCCCAATATCTCCCGCGCGTGGCCGCCGTAACCGGCCGTCAGGTCGAGGTAGCTATCCCCTTTCTTCGGGCTCAGGCACTGCAGCACTTCGTCGAGAAGTACCGGAATATGTTGGATATTTTGGTGTTTGTTTTGGTTTTTTTGGTGCATCGCACGTTTTGTTTTGGTGTTCTTTCAATTTTTATTTTGATCGAGATCACCTAACCGCCAGCCAGCTTTTTTGTTTTTGTAGATTGTTTTTGTTTTTGTAGATTGTTTCCAGATTGGGTTCAACGGGTTTTACAGAAGATGACTTAAAGTGGAGGGTCATTGCTTCTTGACCATCGAAAGCCTGGGAACAAAGAGTGTTTGAGAGACTTATGTGTGAGGTGGAGTTTTGGGAGGTGTTTTAGAGAAAGGTACAAGGACTTTTAGAGTGATCCTATGGCACTTGCTGGCTGTCGGTTAGCTAATCTCGAGAAATGAGACACCTACTATCGTAGGTCTCCCAACGGCGCTTTCGGAATAAATCCGAATCCATCTATCAATGGACCGCGCCTGCTCTTCCCGGGTGCATCAAACGCACGGAAAGAGGTGGTGATTTCTAACGTATTTCTTAGATTGTTAAAGGGCTCGCTCGCCGGTGTCCTATTGATGCGCCATAAGGCGCCAATATTTCCCGGCCCGTACGGCCACGACATCTTTGCCAATCCCCGCAAAATCGAGCAAATGCTGCTCCAGTGTCAGGCGCCCCTGTTTGTCATCAAGGGTACCCTCCACCTTCCCCATCCGGAACTGGACGTTGAGGTCGGCCGTCCGCTCGTCCAGGATATTCCCCTTCAGCTCCGGTTCGACTTCTTCATCCCATACCGCCTTGGGGTACAGGTGCAGATAATTTTTAAATCCACGGGTGACCACGACACCGCTTGCGAACTCGGCCCGAAGCTCAACCGGCATACTGAGCCGCCGTTTGTCGTCGAGCCTGCGTTCGAAGTAGTCTACTGTTGCCATCCCGTTAATGTCGCTAGTGGTTTTTATTTTGAACTTGGATAGTCTGTTTTGGATTACCCACGTTTACCCACTACCATGAGTGTACTACCCACTATGACCCACTTACAATAGGTTTTACACAGAAAAGGTGGTGTTTTTAGCACCACTTTTCCACAGTTTTACCGATGTTTTCTACTTATACACAACATCTAGCGCCTGAGCTAACATGCCGGACGCTAGGCCACTATTGTGCCGGTGCTTCAGTGGATTGCATTGCACCACTCAGCACCTGTCCTTCGGGACCAAGGAAATTATTTCCCTCTATCCACCTCGATGCAACCATACGAAGATAATCAGATTCTATCCCGGCAACCTCCAAGGGGCCGCCTTTAGTACCGGCGTGATTTTCTACATCAATCACCCCGTCCATGCCTTGCCTAGCAAGTGCCGACACATCCACATAATCTACCGTGGTATCTTCGGGAGACGCCCCCGGATGATGGAACGCCAACCAATAATCACCATTCTTACTCTGTGTAATACTAGGATATTGCACGACAAGCTCCCTGCCTTCCGGCACAGTATAGCCAATGTTAGAAGGGGTATCACTGCCACCGTTCTGTATTTCTCGACTCTTACGGGCATTAACTCCGGCGGGTATTACCACCCGGCCATCAACCAGTTCATGAACAGACTTAAGATAAGTTTCTCCCATAGCCTGCCTTTGCTGAACCTCATGAGCCTGAAAGGCATGTTCTGCAGCAACACTCGCAGCTACTGCTCCACCACCTAGAAACAGGGTTGCAACCGAAGCGCTGGCTAAGACGTTGCGCACCCGGCGGTCATTCTGCTCTGGAGTAAGATCGTGTCGGGAAACATGACGTGTATTCATGGCGTATATCGTAGCAAAACATGAGCATTGTGTCAAGAATGTGGCCTCGCTTCAGTTGTGCGCAGAACGTGCCGCAAAAGCTATTCCTCGGCTAGCAAGTAATCGGCCGGGCAACTCCTAAAAAGTGGGGCGTCCGCATCGGGAACGGCAACTCCAGGAGCCGGCTCGGGTTGGGCTCCGGCCAAGGATGGCTCGACAAGCTCAACAGTGGGCGCCAGGGCCTCGGCCCCAAGCTGCCTGCCTGCACTGCCACGCAACGTATACGCTTCACCAACTCTGTTCGCAACCCTTGGTACATATGATTGATTAGCTCTACCCCCCGGCAACTTGTGCAGTAATGCGGCTACGGGCCTCGGTAACGCCGGAAAGCCGGCAGACCCACGTACATCAACAGCCGATCTCACACGCAGCCCGTACCCGTCCGGACTCCCTATTCGTGCTCCCATATCTTATATCCACTCCTCTTTACTCTTGTAAATCACATATATAATAACAAAACATAAGTAATTTGTCAACATGGCGGGCAGCACCGTTTGCAGGAGGCTTGCATTGCTATAAGCAGCGCATTTCACACAGGCAAGCTCACACTTGTCCGGCTGCATCACACTTGACCTTACTTATAGCAATGCAAGCCTCCACACCTCTGCAGCAATATGACCTCTGTAAAACTAGAACTACTGTCCTGCGGTGGCTACAGCGCGGATGCCATCGTCCATCTTCACGGGCATGCGCACTGTCTCATTCTTCTCGGCGGGATTAAGGACGACATTCGGTTGCGGAACAATATCATTCCGGGCAAGCTGCTTCTGTGCGCTGTGGGCGCCTAGCTCGGTCACGCTGAAAAGTGTTAAAACCGCCAGCACGAGCACGCCAAAGCGCTGGAATGCGCTGCGGTGCTGAAGCTCGTAACGTTCAAACGCGCGGATTTCTTTTTTGATTTTTGTTTTGATACTCACGCTATAAACATTAGCATATTATGTGCTAATAGTCAATGTTGTGTTACCGCCTAAAAGTTGCCCTCTACAATACTGCGAGCTTCAGTAACTCTCGCGCCACCGCATCGGCATCGTGACGAATCAAGCTGCGCGTAAGCGCGATGGTATCACCGGCGCGCGCCGCGTTGGGCTCATCGGCAATGAGCGGCAGACCCACCGCCTGGTAGGCCACCGTGTGCAGCGCCCCGGAGTCGGCGGTAACCGGCAATTCACCGGCATGGGCATAACGACGAAGCAACTGTGCCGGAGGCCGCGCCGTGTTATACAGCACGTAGTCGAGCACTGGCGCGCCCACAAAACGCTCGATCTCGGCCGCGTAATCGTGCACCTGAAACCCATCAGTTTGGCCCGGCTTGGTGACCAGGTTACACACATATGCCACCTTGGCCGGTGTCGCCTGCAGGGCTTCGCGCATGCCGCTCACCATAAGCGCCGGAGCGAGTGAGCCGTAGAGGTTGCCGGGCGCAATGACAACCACATCGGCACGGGCAATTGCCTGGCGGGCATGCGGGTCGAGCGGCGCCGGCGGTACAAGGCGCAGCTCGGGCCGCTGCCAGCCGTCAAAATCGATATCCCCGATGGTGAACTCACCGCGCACCACCCGGCCATCGGGCCAGACAAGCTCCAGCTGAACGCTCTCCTTCGTGACCGGCAACACGCGGCCGCGGATACGCAATACTTCGCTTGCAAGCCGTATCGCCTCATCAAAGTCTGACGACATCTTCTCGACAGCACTCAGGAATAAGTTGCCCAGGGTATGCCCGGCCAACGTGCCTTCCGCAAAACGGAAGTTGAACAGCTCGCGCAGCTCCTCCGGGGCCTCGCTGAGCGCAACGAGGCACTGGCGGACATCGCCGGGCGGCAGCGCCCCTAGCTCGTCGCGCAACACTCCGCTGGACCCGCCGTTATCGGCCATATTAACAATGGCGGTAAGGTCATCGAAATAATTTTTGAACCGTGTCAGCAACGTGAAACTGCCGGTGCCGCCGCCAATGGTAACCACACGCAGCGTCCGGCTGCCCTTGTCACCTTCCTTCCTGCGCGACACGGCCATTGAGATACATACTAGCACGCCCGTGTGTAATTATTGAACAATTACTACCTCACCAGGCTAAAACTGATACGAACATACCATATATGATATATTTATAGCTCTATGGTGATGGGTTCACCAGTGGTCATTTTGTGGAACGTAATGCCCTGCTGGGCAAACAGCCGCTCTAGACTGTCGTATGCGCTTTCGCGCGCCGCATCGTTCCAGTGCCAATCATGGATCGGAACAATATGCTGCGGCTTGAGCGCGAGCGCCACCTCTACCGCCTTGACCGTCGACCCCCA
>DASVGU010000019.1:0-13672 GCA_036379375.1 Saccharimonadales bacterium (SeqCode) | reverse complement strand
TCACGCTAATGATACGGTTTTGACAGATTTTTGGCAAAACTAGAAGGTGCTGCCGGTACCGGGTGTTATACTACATATGATTTAGAAGGAGTTCGGACTAGCCGTGAGCAAATCATTCTGGGCCGTCATCGTGGCCATCGTTATAGTGCTGGGTGGAATATTCTGGCTAACCAGCAGTAAAGGCAGCTCGCCGTCGTCATCGGGCAACGCGCAGCCGACCAATCACGTCGAGGGTTCCACAAGTACCGGAGTGAAGCTGGTGGAATACGGCGATTATGAGTGCCCGTACTGCGCTGAGTACTACTCCACCGTCAAGCAAGTCGCCAGCCAATACAGCAGTCAGATCCAGTTCCAGTTCCGCAACCTGCCACTGACCCAAATCCACCAAAACGCTTTTGCAGGGGCCCGCGCTGCCGAGGCAGCGGCCCTCCAGGGTAAATTCTGGCAAATGCACGACCTGCTGTACGAAAACAACCAGTATAACGAGCAGACCGGCTGGGTGGTAAGCCAAGACCCGCTCGACGATTACTTTGTAGCCTACGCCCAGCAACTGGGGCTCAACATCGCCAAGTTCAAGACAGATTTTGCGTCCGAGCAAGTCAACAATGTCATCAATGCCGATGTCGCCGCCTTCAAGAAAACCGGTGCCGAGGAAGCCACGCCGACCTTCTTCCTGGACGGTAAGCAAATCCAGCCCGGCAACACCGTAGCCGACTTCCAGAAGTACATTAACGCAGCCATAAAGGACAAGGCCAGCAGCAAATCCTTCCAGCCGAGTTCGAGCGGCAGCACGAGCGGCCAGCAGTCAGTCGAGCCGCAAACCAGCAACAAAAAGTAGCAAAAGCCCTCTTTCCGTGCCCCACATTCAATACTATACAATGTATAGTATTGATTAATTCCCTTATACGGCACGTACGACCGTACGGAACGGGTACGAGATTGGTACTAGTGTTTAGTACTGCAAAAACTGTTGCCACGCCGGGCGGCGGACATGCACCTCGACTCTCGTTCCTTTCGAGCTGATAATTTTGATTTTTACTGGCATTTTTGCTCCCACGCAACATATAGAACCTCAACACTCATCGGCTCATATTTGCTGCAATTTTGTTAATTTTTGTTCTCGCCCAGACGGCTCTCGCGTTTCCGCTGATTGGAGTCCCTTTAGTGTAGCGGAACCCTTTATGCTTTGTCAACAATTATCTTCGCCAGCGATACGTACAGCCAGTGGCGATTGCTGTAGGCGGCAACGCTGCGAAGCAAACCGCGTACATGCGTGCGGGTGGCCAGGGCCTGGCGGACACTGTGCGAAGACACATCCGGCTCGCAACTCCTCACCAGCAGCGGACGGCGCAGGCCGACAGGCCAGCCGGCAAGGATCTGCTCCATATCACTGCGGCCCGCCCCGCTGCCGCGCAAGCCGACGACAATCTCCGCCCGGGTGAGCAAATTCTCGGCTAGCGGCCACTCATGGATGTGCTGCGCCACATCGGACCCGAACAGAAAAACCAGTTGGCTGCCCGCAAAACACCGCTGCAAACGCGGCAGCGTACGCGCCACACTAAAGCTGATATCATCGGTCTCCAGCACCTGAAGCGAAGGATGCGGGCGGACCGCCGTCTGCAGCATTGCGATGCGGTGCCCTAAGTGCTCAACACCCCGCTTGTGCCGGGGACGGCGCTCGGGCAAGAAATACAACACATCGAGCCTGGCTTCTTTGACAGCTTGCAACGCAAATGCGACATGCCCCCCATGGACCGGGTCGAACGTACCGGCATAGATGCCTATCCGAGGCGGCGCTGCGCCCCTCCTCGGCACGCCGGCCGCAGGACGCAGCTGCCTGCCGGATTGCGCTTTCCCTTTACGAAATAACATACGTCCTATTATAAAACGCCGGCTGAGCCAGGGCTGCAAAAATCAGCGGAAAAGCAGGATGAGCCCCACCAGGATGACGACACACACAATCACGATAAGGAGCTCGAGCAGGGTAAACCCGGCCTGGTGCAGTGCTGGCGAATGCGGCATGGCAAAACTTTTCACAATCTACGTCCCTCTATCTCATGTCCATGATAACACTAATGGCTTTCCCGGGCACCGGGGAAGGATCCCCTTAAGAATTTTGCTATACTTAACCGTAAGAGGAACAAAAGTCACTATGACTGCCGCTGCCCCAGATAAAAAATCTACCCGACACCGTCGCTCAGAAATCCTACGCGCGCTCAAGGCGAAAGCCTGGCTCGGTTTGGCTGTGTTGCCTCTGCTGGGCGTGCTGGGCCTAGCCGCGGTTGCCAGCGCTGACACCACCATCTCCCAGGGATACACGACGACCGACAAACTGCCCATGGGCTCGGTCGTGAGCCTCATAAAGAATTCGCAAGACGAGGTGAGCGCTACTTCGAGCAGTAACGCCGACAGCATTATCGGCGTGGTCATCACCAACGGCAGTTCCCTGCTCTCACTCTCAAACGGGCAAGGCAGCCAGGTACAAGTGGCCACTAGCGGCGTGGTGCAGACGCTGGTATCGGACATCAACGGCAGTATCACCCAGGGGGACGACATAACGGCGTCACCCATCAGCGGTGTGGGGATGAAGGCCACCGCCAATGCCAAAGTCGTCGGCATCGCCCAGGCAGGGCTCACCAGCGGCAACAGCAGCACCGAATCCTACACCGACAAAACCGGAAAGCACACGGTACGCATTGGCTTGATACCGGTACTCGTAAGCGTCGCCTACTACTTCAAACAGCCCAACAAGACGGTCATCCCCGCAGCCATCCAGAATATCGCGAACGCTCTGGCCGGCAAAACCGTCAACACGCTTCCCATTTTGCTCTGCATCGGTATATTTATCATTACCCTCGTGGTAGTGGCGAGCATCGTATACTCGATGATACACGGCAGTATCATATCGGTGGGGCGCAACCCCATGTCGCAATCGGCCATTTATCGCAACCTCACGCAGATGTCGGCGCTGGTAGTCGGTATACTAGCTGTAGCGGTAGTAGCAATATATTTAATTTTAACGAAGCTGTAAGGACATGAACCCGTATCTGGCCATATTTTTACTGATAGACGTTTTTATCCTGGGGGTGGTGGCAACCATCGCCTGGCGGCATGCATTGGCACATTTTAGGCCGGAGAAGCACGATCTGGAGCACCATCGCGCCCAACCCCAGGGCGGCCACTTGCCGCCGGCGCTGCGCGAGCAACTCATTGCATCCGCCCAGACAGATTTCCAGGCCGTGCTCAAACGCTCATCGGCCGAGCTGCAAAAAGATCTGGAAAGTACGGCCGGACAGATACAGAAAGAGCTCGCAAAGATCGGCTCCGATACCGCGGCCAAGGAACTCGAGCATTACAAAGACATGCTGGTGCACATGCAGCAGCAGACCGAAAAAGACGTGAGTGATCTGCACCAGACACTGGACAGCCGGCACGATGAGCTTAAAGCCAAGCTGACCGAGGAAATCGCCGCCGAGAAGCAGCATCTGCTGCAGCAAATAGACACCAAGCTAGCCGACGCCGTAAGCTCATTCTTGCTCGATACGCTGCAGCACAATGTCGACCTGGGCGCGCAAACGGCATATCTCACAAGCATGCTCGAGGAACACAAAGACGATTTCAAAAATGAGGTGGGTGGAGACGATGCCGAACCCGCGTCCTAAGCTCGACGAAAGCATATCGTCACCGCAAGACCTGGAAGCGGTCATTGCGCAGGTACGCGAATACGCGCGCTGGTTTGCCCACAACTCCATCAAAAAGCGTTTGAAAGTCAGGCACATCCAGCCGGAACCCGACATGTCCCCCGCCGCCCGGGCACTTATACGCTGGGCCGATGCCAAGCAACCGCTGTCGAGCGTCAGTCTGGACGCACTGCTGGCTACGCTCGATGACTACAAAAACACCGCGCCGCAGCTGAGCATCACCTTGGCAGCGCCGGTAAGCGGCAACTTGCGCAAGCTGCTCATCACCTGGTGCCGCGAACATATTGCACCAAACGCACTGGTACATTTTACGTTCAATTCCGCTATCCTCGGCGGCATGGTGCTGCGCAGCGGCAGCCATGTGTTCGATTGGTCATTCCGCCGGGCTATTCTCGAAAACCGCGAAAAGTTCCCTGAGGTACTGCGCAATGCGTAGTTGCTACGTTATCGCTCCGCTTTATGAGAAACCCCTTCGCGGTTTCTCACCTAAGCCATCGCTGAACAAATCCGCGAGTCGGGCCGCTCTTCCGGACAAGGATGGGGGCCGCCATGTTTGACGATCAGAAATTCCAGCAGTTGGTAGAGGCCGACAACCTCACCGGTGAAGTGGTGGGCAACAACAGCTTTATCGTGGAAGTCCGCGGGCTGGAGGGCGTGCGGCTGGGCGCGCAGGTGCTGTTCGAGGACGGACAGCGCGGGCTGGTGCGCGAAGCTTACGGCGACCGGGTCATCCTGTTCAACGTCAACTCCGAGCAGATCGCCCCGGGCACGCTCGCCGTGGTGGAAAACGATACCCTCAGCGTGCCAGTGGGCAAAAAGCTTGTCGGGCGAGTGGTGTCGCCCATGGGCAAACCGCTCGACGGCAAGGGTGCGCTCGGTACCACCGCCACCTCGGGGATCTTCAACGCTGCGCCGGGCATTATGGCTCGCAAAGTCCTCGATACGCAGCTGACGAGCGGCGTCGCGGCCGTGGACATGTTCTTCCCTGTCGTACTTGGGCAGCGTATCGCCATCCTCGGCGACAGCAAATCCGGCAAAAGCACGTTTTTGAGCCAACTCAGCGCCAACCAGCAAGGGTCTGACCGCCTGGTGGTATACGTACTTATCGGCAAACGCAAGGTTGATGTCGAGCACCTCCTCACCGGATTGCGCGAATCGGGCGCTATGGATCACACCATCGTGGTGCTCGCGGATATCTTCGAATCACTCACCCAAAGCTACCTTGCGCCGTATGCCGCCTGTGCTATGGCCGAATACCTGTGGTACAACGGTGAGGACGTGATTATCATCTACGATGATCTCTCCAGCCATGCCGAGGCATATCGGCAACTATCCCTGCTGCAGGAAGTCGACCCCGGCCGTGACAGCTTCCCGGGCGATATGTTCTACGCCCATTCGTCCTTGCTGGAGCGCGCCGGTAAGTTGCTCACCAACAGCAAGACGCTCACTGCCCTGCCGGTAGTTATGACGCCCAACAACGACATTACGTCGTATCTCTCCACCAGCATCATGTCTATCACCGACGGGCAGATCGTGTTTGACTTGAGTATTTTCCGCCAGGGCATCAAGCCGGCCGTCAACGCTGGGCTGTCGGTATCGCGCGTCGGCGGCCAGGCGCAAACCCACCGCCAAAAGGGACTTTCAAGCACACTGTTCCAAAAGCTCGCCAAATACCACCAGGCGGAAGAATTCTCGCACTTTGGCTCAAGCCTGTCCAAAGACGCGACGGTTGACCTGGCGCTGGGGCAGCAACTGTACGACGCCATGCAGCAGCCGCCCAGCGAGCTGCATTCGCTCACCGACCAGCAACTCTTGCTTGAGACGGTGCTGCTGGGAGGCGGCACGGTAGAAATCGACATCGCAGGACTCAAGGAGTCTATCAACAAGCTCGGAGGAAAGACCATCGAGGACGACAAGGAATTTGACCGCATAGAGGCCGAGCTGCTGAAAAAACACGCCAAACAGCCCAAAGCGGCCGCCGAGGCAGCATCGGGCAATAACCAATCGGGCAGCCAGCAACCACCGGCTAACGACACCTCCGGTGCACCACAGAGTGAAGAAGAGAGCAAAAAGCCGGCAGCGGAAGCCGAGGCGGCCAGAGACAAAGCAGGGGCAAAGGCTTAGCACATGCGCCGCCCTAACGTCATCGAGAAAGAATCCGGGCAAATCGAGACCGTCGAAGACCTGACCGGTGTGTTCGAAAGTATCGCCAGCACGCAGGTGGCGAAAGTAAAGGGCAAGGTCGAGCTGTCCAAGCAATTTTTCCAGCTGCTGTGGAAGCGCTACACCAGCTTGCGCATCAATCCGGAAGTGCGTATTACCAACCGGGACGCCGTGGGCAGCAACGATAGGACGGTGTTCGTCGTCATATCGGCCGAGGCGGGCCTCTCCGGCGACATCGACCAGCGCCTCATTGAGACTATGTTGCAGGACTACGACCGGCGTACCACCGATATCATCGTACTGGGCACGCACGGCGCCACCCAGCTCATGCAGCGCGACATTCCGTTCATCCGCTTCTTTAAGGTGCCCGAAACCGACCGCTACATAGATGTCAGCCCGGTCATCAGCGCCGTCATGCCGTATGCCAGAACTATCGTGTATTACGAGGAATACGTCAGCCTCGGTGCGCAAGGGGTCAGGACCATCGACCTGGTGTCGAGTATGCGCGACATGAGCGAAGACGCCGATGAAGACACCATGACTGCCGACGATACTATCTTTGAGCCGTCACTGGAAGAAATCGCCTACAAGATGGAAACGACCATGATGACGCTGGCGCTGAGCCAAACTATCCTCGAATCAACCCTTGCCCAGGCAGCCAGCCGCTTCAACGCCATGGCCGGGGCCAAAAAGCGCGCCGGCGAGATGCTGGGCGACTACCGCCTGGAATTCCACCGCGCCAAGCGCTCCGAGAGCGACCGGCGACTGCGCGAAGTTCTGGTAAGCTTAAAAGAGAAACGTAAGCGCATGGGAGCTCATCGATGAAATTAGGCTTGCGGCGGCACAAACCTGATACGGCGGCACACACTACCGCACCGGTACACTCCAGCCACCCCGCCGAGCACAAACGGCCGGCTCCTGCGCCTGCTCTCGAGGAAAGCGTCGGGGTTATCCAGACCTTGCGCGGGCTGATGGTGGAGGTCCAATTGACAGGGGAGGAAAGACCCGAGGAAAAAGAGCTGCTGCACGTTGAGGGCTATCCAAAAGTGTTCCTGGAGGTCAACTTCTTCCGGCCGGGGATAGCGGTGTGCATCAACCTCACCAACGACCAGGAGCTGCGCTGCGGGCAAAAGGTTTCCCGGAGCAAAACCAAAGTCACCGTGCCCGTAGGCCCCAAAACGCTCGGCCGCGTCTTTAACGCCCTGGGTGAGCCGCTCGACAGCGGCGAGGACATCCGCGAGCTTCGCAAGCCGATTACCGAAGCCACCGGCACCAAAAGCTATCGCTCCAGTCAAAAGCTTGAACTGCTGGAGACCGGGCTCAAGGTTATCGACTTCCTGACGCCGTTTGTGAAAGGCCGCAAAATCGGCGTCGTCGGCGGTGCCGGCGTGGGCAAAACCGTGCTCACTATGGAGATGATCCACAACGTCACGCGGCAAAAGGACTCTTTGAGTATCTACTGCGGCGTTGGCGAACGTATCCGTGAGGGCAATGAACTCTACGAAACGCTCAAGGACACCGATGTGCTCAAAAACACGGTGATGTTCTTCGGCCAAATGGACTCCACGCCCGCTATCCGTTCTATGGTCGGCCCGGCGGCGGCAACGGCGGCGGAATATTTCCGCGACGAGGAGGGACGTGACATTTTGTTCTTCGTCGACAACATTTACCGGCACATCCAGGCGCTCACCGAGCTCTCAACCAACCTTGGACTCATCCCGTCCGAGGGCGGCTACTCGCCGAAAGTCTTTGCCGAGCTGCGGCGGCTGGAGGACCGCCTCAGCTCCACCGCCAAGGGCACCATCACCAGTGTCCAGGCCGTGTATATCCCCGCCGACGACCTGTCTGACCCGGCCGTGCAGGCCATCCAGCAGCAACTCGACTCGGTGCTGGTGCTGTCGCGCTCCATTGCTGAGCAGGGCATCCGCCCGGCGGTGGATCTGCTGCAGACAACATCCTCGCTGCTCACGCCGGAAATCGTCGGCGAACGGCACTATCAGCTCGCCGGCCGTGTGCAGGCCATTATGCAGAAGTACGACTCCCTGAAGAATATCATTGCTATCGTTGGCGAAAACGAGCTCTCCCCGGCCGACCGTGCCGATTACCAAAATGCCAAAAAGCTCGTGGAATTCTTCAACCAGGATTTCTCGGTGGCCGAGAAGTTCAGCGGCCGCCCGGGGCAGTATTTTACCCTCGACCAGACGCTCGACGGCATCGAAGCAATTCTGGAGGGTAAGCTCGCTGCCGACACACCGGCCGCGACTACTGCGCCGGCAAAGCAAGCAGCCACCACACCAAAGACGTCCGCCCCAAAGCAAGTCGCTCCGGCGGCCGAAAAGAAGGATAAAAAGTAGGTCAGCCGACCATGGGACTCCTCAAACACGCACCAGCCAGCACCACGCTGCACGTCATCGCGCGGGCACCATTCCAGGTGTACTACGAGGGTGACGCCCGGGCGGTGTCGGCCAGCAATAAGGTGGGCGACTTTGACGTCTTGCCGGGACACGCCGACTTTTTCTCCATGCTCATTCCTGGTGAGATCACCATCGAGACCGGCAGTGCCAACCCTATAACCTTCACGGCCCACAACGGCATTATCACCGTCCGCGACGACGAGGTAATGCTGTTTGTAAATATGTAACGGCTTCGCCCCATGAGACGAGCCCAGGCGGTTTTCTTATTGCTCGACGATGTAGTCGAAGGCGTAGCCTGCCCCGCTCGGATTGAGCGCATTGCCGGCGTAGATACAAAAGCCACTGGCGCTGCGGCTCACATACACGTCAAGCGGCGCACTGGCCGTTACCACCACGTGCGGGATGTCCGCGTAGGCACTGCGGAAGCTCACGCAAGCCACCTGGCCGGCGGTTGCGCCGACCCCAGAATTTGCCGCTACCGTGCCGGCGGCATCGTTCCCGCTTATAGAAACTGTGCCATCGGGGCCGACGGCCGAGCCGCGAACGACGCTCGGGGCCGAGCCGAGCGTGGTCACGTGGCCCGCAATCGATAGATTAGTCACCTGGAACTGCCCCACCGCCAGCGTGCCGCCGATAGACAAATTCCCCGCCACACTCACGCTGTTATTAACCGTCAGCAACTGCGCGAGTGTCACCGGACCCTGCAACTGCGTGTTGCCGGCCACATTGAGGTTGCCGCGCAGTGCCAGGTTCGACAGCGTACCGTCGCCATTTACATTCAGCTGTTGCAGCTGTGTATTGCCCGCCTGCAGCTGCGTCAGCTCCGCGCTCGACGCCGAAAACGTACCATTTAGCTTCAGCTGCCCGGCTACATTGAGGTTATCCGCCACCTGCACATTGCCGTTAAAGTCGGCATCGGGGTTGACGGTGAGTTTCATGCCGGCGTCCCCCGCAGCAGTGCGGTTGACCCCTAGTTTGCTGAGGTCCGACTGGCTAATTGTCACCTGCCCCTGCAACTGCGACTTGACCTTGGACTGGGATCTGAGCACAAACGCAATAATGCCAGCGTTGACAGCCAATATGACAACCACTACTGCCAGGCCAATGAACGTGGCCTTGTGGCTGGGGCGATAGCTGCCGCGGCGCAGGTGCTTGGGCGGCTTCTGGGCGGCCGCAGCCGCCGAAGACGGTACGCCGGAAGCCTCCGCCGGTTCATCTTCTTGCGGTTTCAATTCTTCGGGCGCCGGTGCCGCAGTTGCTTTGTCTTTGTCGGACGGTGTATCCGCCACCTCAAATACCTCAGTTCTTCTGTAAAACTATACCACTTACGCTTACCTAGGGGCAAATTGGGCCAAGCAGGTTGCAAAACCCCCGCGTTTCCACAAAAATAGAGGTATGAGGAAGCGGATGAGGGTGCTGATCGTTGCCGCTGCAGCGGCCTGCTTTGGGCTTGTGTTGGCCAGCGCTACCGATGTGTTCGCCGCCACCAATCCCAACGACACCACACTCAAATCCGCCCACTACGAGCTCTCGGAAAGCTCGCTTGGCAACGGCGGTGGCCAGTTGCAGTCCAGCTCCGCCAACTACGTCCTCGGTGCCTCCACCGGCGACGCTGCCGTGGGCAACACCGCCGGCACCAACTATCAGGCCAACACCGGCTCGCAAACCACCGGCAACCCTTCGCTCACCTTCGCGATCCTGGGCGGCAACACCAGCTTCGGCAGCTTCAGCCCCACCACTACGGCAACTGCCACCGCCCAATTTCAGGTATCCGATTATACGAGCTATGGATATCTGGTAATCATATCCGGCAAACCGCCCGCATACGATGGCCATCAGCTGCCGGCCATGGCCACGCCCGCCGCACCTACCCCTGGCACCGAGCAATTCGGTATAAACCTCGTGGCCAACACTTCGCCCACGGCGTTTGGCACCAATCCCGACCATGGCCAGTTTGGCTTCGGCGAGCCCACCGCCAACTACAATACCCCCAACAAGTTTCAATACATTGATGGCGACACTATTGCCAGTGCCCAAAAAAGCTCCGGCGTCACTACCTATACCATCAGTTACGTTGCCGACGTCAACAGCCTCACCCCTGGCGGCCAGTACAAAAGCGACCAGGTACTTATCTGTATCGCCACGTACTAAGTCTCTTCGAGCATTCGAGCCAGGTTATCCACAGCTTTCGACAAATTGTTGACTTGCGCAAAAAGCTTGTGCTACACTCGCGTTAGAACTGTAAAAATTAACAGTAAAACTAAAAGAAAAACAAAAGTGGTGCAACAACATAGACTAAAGAGATTTGTAAGCGGACTGGCTGCGTTTGCTTTGGCGGCCGGGCTAACTGTGCAGGTTCTACTGCCAGGCAGGGCCTTTGCTGCAACCGCCCAGGCCATCGGTACCCCGCGCTCACTGACTCTTATGGACGGAACGGCCGCTGGCGGCTCCCTGCCAGGCGGAGTGGTAAACCACAAGTTTAGCTTTACTATCGATGCCGGCAAGATTTCACAAAGCTACGGCTCCCTGACCTTCCAATATTGCACCACGGCCGACCCGGTAGTAAATGGTGTAGGTTGCTACGCACCCCCGGGGATAGACGTCTCCAGTGCTAAAGTTGTAGATGAAACGGGCAGCGGTATAACCGGATTCCAGACGGTGTCTACCGCATCTGTCGAGGATGCGACCGCCCCGGCAGCGAGCCAAGGCCTTACGAACAGTGTCACTATTGGCTTAAGCGCCGCCGTGGCAGTCAGCACCCCCACAACGATTGTTGAAGAACTTGGCCCTGTCACCAACCCCTCAACGGCTAACCAGACTTTCTTCGTCCGTATTTCGGCCTACTCTTCTATAGACGGCACCGGCACAGCCCTGGATAGCGGCACCGTAGCAGCCAGTACGGCTAATGCCGTTACCCTTACCGGATACATGCCCGAATCGCTTATCTTCTGCACCGGCCATTATGTACCCATTAGTGCCGTAACTAACCTACCAAACTGTGCAGGTGCAACCAGCGGCTCGGTGAGTTTCAACCAGCTGTTTGACCCGAACACGACTACCTGGGCTACCTCGCAAATGGCTGCCTCTACCAACGCGAATCAGGGATACGCCATAACCGCCTCAGGCACTACGCTATACAGTGGAAGCACACCCATTGCGGCCATTGGTGCTACCCCCTCGGTGAGCGTACCAGGTACAGCACAATTTGGCATGAACCTCATTGACGATTCAGCACCGCCTACCCCCGTCGTAACCGACCCCACCATAGGCGTGGGATCGGCAGACCCTATCACGTACTACGAAGCTGATGGGGCAACCCCTGACCCCGATGGGGCAGCTATCTTCCCCGCCTCTGACCAAACGAACTACACTGCGGCCGTAACCACCGGTGCCACCGGCTTCGACGGCGGCCAGGACGCTACCAACCACTACCCCACGTACTCATTTAATCCTACGGCCGTCGGTGCCACGAGCGCGACACTCAACACTGTTGCCGAGAGTAATGACACTACAGGCGTCAATGCCGGCCAGCCAGGGCCGACCAACAGCCAACGCTACACCGCAACGTACATCGTCAACGTCCCAGGTAACCAGCCAGCTGGTACCTATGTTACAACCCTAACCTACATTTGTACGCCCACGTTTTAGCGAAGCGGCATGTAAAAAATCATTGTAAAATTTTTGACTCTAGGTAATTGCTCATGCTAATATTTGCGCATGAGTGTGAGTGCAAAGCGTGTTCCCTATTTCGCTATAGCGGTTCTGTTGTTCGCGGCCGTTGCGATCCCTTTGTTGCTACACCCCCACAGAGTTGATGCCGCCCAGATTACGAAGCGAAGTCTGACGCTGCAAGACGGTACGGTACCCGGTTCAGCTCCCGGCGACGGCAATACAGCCGACACCGTAAATCATCTGTTTACTTTCACGTTGCCCACAACGGGTACAGCCGTAAAATCAATCAGTTTTCAATATTGTACGACAGCCGACATCGATGTTGCTGGCGGGAACTGCACTACCCCGGCCGGACTGGTTACCACGGCCGCCACTCTGGGGACAGAAGGCGGTGACGCAACCGGATTCGATACGCTCCACAATTCCACCAACGGTGATCCATACCTTTCCAGCACCGGTGGAGTAACTCCTACAGCTGGCACGTCCGACACCATTCAGCTGCTGGGCATCCAGAACCCGGACGACACCAATTGCGGCGGCTCGGCCAACTGTACTTTCTTTGTACGTATCACCACGTATACTTCCAGCGATGCAACCACGGGCGCAACCGACGCCGGCACCGTAGCGGCCAGCACATCAACACAGATAGTGCTCACCGGTACCATGCCCGAATCGCTTATCTTCTGCACTGGCCAAACGGTGAGCGCCAACTGTACCACCGCCGCCACCGGTGACATTACTTTCAACAAGCTTTTCTCACCGACTGGCACCGCCTTTGCCACTTCGCAGTTGGCGGCCAGCACCAACGCGAACCATGGTTATGCCATAACGGTGTCGGGGCCGCCGCTTACGAGCGGCACTAATTACATCCACGGTACGAACGGCACGGGCAACGCTGCGGTATCATCCACCGCTACAGTCGGTACCAGTGTGTTCGGCCTGAACTTGGTCAGCGACACCGATGCAGCCGCTTCTACCCCGGCGCTCAGCCCAGCCAGTGCTTCTATCGCTCCGACTTCGGATGGGGCGAACTACTGGGGTGCTGCTTCAGCCAACTTCAACACCGACAGCAACTACGCCTTTACCGAATCGGATTCATTGATAAACCCTGGTCTTGAGCTCAATGACATCGCATCTAGCGACTACAGCCAGGCTGGCACGGCGGAGCCTACTGACGGCCAGGTGTACACGGTCACATACATGGTCAATGCTGCTGCCAATCAGCCCGCTGGATCGTACAGCACCACACTAACCTATATCTGCACGCCAACGTTCTAGGATGAAACGAGCTGCCTCACTGTCCGTCATAGGTCTGAGCCTAGTGCTCTTGGTTGCGGGCGTGAGCGTACCTGCTGCCATCGCGGCTACGCCAAGCCCGCAGGGAGCCGGGCAGGCACTGGAGATCGCCCCGCCGCTCATAACACTCACGGTAAACCCGGGGCAGACGCTCAACACCAAAATCGAGCTGCGCGATATCACCAAGAACAGTCTCGTGGTAACGAACCAGATTAATGACTTTGTGGCAAGCGGCGAAGACGGCACACCCAAAATCCTCACCGGCGACGACAGCAACAACCCATTTTCGCTCAAGAACTGGGTAACGCCAGTGCCGGCCTTTACACTGGCGCCAAGCCAGATCGAAGACGTGCCTATAACTATCCAGGTGCCCCAAGACGCTTCGCCGGGCGGGCACTACGGCGTGATACGCTTTACCGGGACGCC
>DASVGU010000018.1:0-9741 GCA_036379375.1 Saccharimonadales bacterium (SeqCode) | reverse complement strand
TACAGGAGCAGACCCTGTAGGACTGGGAGAGGGCCCGCAAAGTCGAGTACATCTGTTACACTTAAAAGCATGAGCCTGAGCATAGCCATCGTGGGGCCGCCCAACGTTGGCAAGTCTACCCTGTTTAACGCTCTCACCGATTCGCAAGTGCTGGCAGCCAACTATCCCTTTGCCACCATCGAACCGAACACTGGTGTGGTGCCGGTGCCGGACAGCCGCCTGCAACCGCTGGCTGACCTCTATAAAACTAGCCGGATAATACCAGCCAGTGTGACGTTTGTGGACGTAGCGGGCCTGGTAAAGGGCGCGAGCGAGGGTGAGGGCCTGGGCAACCAATTTTTAGGCCATATCCGCAACACCAGCGCTATCGTGCAGGTGGTGCGCGCCTTCGACGACCCCGATGTGACACGCGCTGAGGGGTCTAGCAGCCCTTCGGATGATATAGCAGTCATCAACACAGAGCTGGTCTTGGCCGACCTCCAGACCATTGATCGGCGCCTGCCCCGCCTGGTAAAGGAGGCCAAAGCAACCCCTGCGCTCAAAGCCCAGCTGGACATGCTGGAGATGGCGCGCCAAACGCTCGATGCCGGCACTCCCCTGTTTGCGGCTGCCGATACCTGGAAGCCAGAGGACGCCGCCTGGCTCAAACGCGAGCTGCAGCTGCTGACGCTCAAACCGATTATCTACGTGTTTAACGTCGACGAGCACGGGTTGCAGGACACCGCCCGCCAGCAGGAACTCCGCCAGCTGGCAGCACCTGCCCAGGCACTATTTATCTGTGCCAAGCTGGAGGACGAGCTGCGCAGCTTGGACGCGTCCGACCGCGCCGAGATGCTGCTAAGCTACGGCCAGAGCGAGTCCGGGCTGGGCCAGCTCATCCGCGCCGCCTACGACACGCTGGGCCTGCAAAGCTACTTGACCGCCGGGGAGAAAGAAGTACGCGCCTGGACCATTTCCCGCGGGAGCACCGCGCCGCAGGCCGCTGGGGTCATCCACGGTGATTTTGAGCGCGGTTTCATCGCCACCGAAGTCGTGAGCTATGGTGACCTGCTGGCCACCGGATCACTGGCTGCAGCCCGTGCCGCCGGCAAAGTCCGCACCGAGGGCAAAACGTACGTAATGCAGCCCGACGACGTGGTGGAATTCCGGTTTAACGTAAGCAAATAAGCTTTTTGCTGCTGGCAGCAGCTTGCGCACGTCATTTTCCAACTATAGCTGCGGATGCATAAACACCCAGATTGCAATAAACCGGGCAGGTGCTAGCCGCGGGCGGGCGGCAACATGGAGTTTATCGCGCTGGAACCCAGCAACTGGCGCTGACGGCTCATAACCGGCTGCCGCAAGTACGTGCTTACAATGGGGTTAAGCGGCGGAAAAGCGGGCGGATGACGCGGCTGGCCGGGCTCGACGGCCAGTGCTGAACCAGCCTGCGGGGCGGGCACGCCAGAACCATCCGGAAGCGGCTGCCCAGGGGCGGGCGCTGCCGGTGCGGCTTCCTGCTGCTTTTTAAGGCTGTCGGCGTACTCCTGCCACACCTGGCTCTGCTGCTGATAGTGCTGGCGGACTTCCATCACCCGCTGCTGCACAAATGTGTACAGCCCACGCAGCCGCGCACGGTCGTATGCAAGGAAGTACAGGCTTTTGTTGGGCGTACATATCGACACCGCTGCATCGAGCATGCGGTGGTTGTAATCTATCTCGGAAATCATGTCGAAGCGGACATCCTCAAGCGTGAGATACAGCGGTTTTTTATCTATGAGAAGTACCCGCTGGTCGGTGGCTACAAGCATGGCAAAACCACCCTCGTAACGCCCGTTCACACACATTTCTACGACTTCGCCGGGCAGTAATATATTGGCTAGCTCGCGCAATTCGGCGCGGCCCCAAAACCGGAAGTTGCAGCCAATCTCTTTGAGCCGGGACTCCAACTCCTTCAGTTTGGTCATGACATCTCCTTTCCCAAAAGACACATTACCAGTACTTACACGATATATCCCTACCACTGAGGTTGTCGGTCAAAATCCTTACTCGCGGCACGCGATATTTATCACACGCTTTTCGGTGTGCAAGGGTGATATTTTGCAGTACGTAATGCGTTTACGCGCGGGCTGACCATGGGCCAGTCCAGCTGCGACTTGAGTTCGACCCTATGTACCGTAAAATACCACTTCTCTAATAGACGTGTGGACACTGCTCACCACTCATGCCATAATCTATATATGTTGGGAACGCTCAAGCAAACGGCGGAGCTGGTGGAAGTGTTCCGCACGCAAGGGCGCGAGCTTAAGTACAAGAAGGGTGAGTTCGTTATCCGGCCGGGGGAAGCCCCTACCGGAATTTTTTATATCTACCAGGGGCTGGTGAAGGCGTATGATATCACCAAATACGGCGAGGAAAACCTGCTAATTATCCGCAAAGAGCACGAGTTGTTCCCGCTTATATGGGCCATAACCGGCCAGGAGCGCCACGTGGTCTACGAAGCACTTGCCCCCAAGACAGTTCTATGGCGCATCGACCGCGACGTATTTATGAAGCACTTACAGCGGCACACCGACGCCTTGGCGCCGCTGCTCGACATGACCATAGAAATGTACCGCTTGCACAGCGAGCGCATCCTCAACCTGGAATACCGCTCGGTGCGGGAACGTATTATTTCATTCTTACTGACCATGAACCAGCGCTTTGGCACGCACACCGAACACGGCATGCTCATCGCCGCGCCGCTGCGGCACCAGGACATCGCCAGCTCCATCAATTCCTCGCGCGAGACCGTCAGCCGCGAGCTCGTTATGCTGGAACACAAAGGATTGGTAAGCCACAAGCAGTCGTTCATTACGCTGTGCGATGTAAAAGCCCTGCGTCTCCTCCTCAGCGACTAGCAAATGAGGCCAACGTCCTTCTTCATTCTGTTATCCGGCCCTAAAGCACTGCCCGGCTCGGCCTGAGGATGCTTGCAGCTGAGTGCAGCTTGGGATGGAAAGCGCGCGCCGCAAGTGAGCCGTACTTTACAGGTACGGTAAACGCGGGGCGTAGGCTTTACGCCCAAGATGTGCCAGCTGCAAGCATCCTATTTCCAGTTGAGGATTATCTTTTCAATCGTCTCTATCACCTTGTCGTGGTCCGGTACATCCTGCGTATCATAATAATGGTCGGTGCCAATGTAATCCTCGACCACGCTCAGGCAATATATCTCGTCGGCCAGTATGTGCATGCGATCGACTGCCTGCAAGCTCGCCAGCGGCGTAGCAACGATGAGCTTTTTCATAGCCACAGGTTTGAGATATTGCATCGCGATCTCCAGCGAAAACGCATTCTTGAGTCCGTCGGATACGATGATGATATTGTTCCCGCGCAGCAAATCGCGGCGGATAAGCCCGCCCGAGCCGATCAGCCGCTGCATTTCCTGGATTTTCATCAGCTTTTCCTGCTCGATATACTGGTAATATTCCGCCGTCAGCTCGTCAATCTCGCCTGGAAAATACATATTGTTGTACGAAAACGAACCCTCCTGCGTGACGCCGCCGATGGGCTCCGGCTCCATGGGCAGATCAATCTCGGCCGTGAGCAACATGGTAAGAATTGTGTGCAACTGCACAGCAATTTGCGCGCCCACCATGACTCCGCCGTCGCCCAGACACACGACGGCGCAGTTTTCGTAGCGATACTTCGGTAAAAGGCGGGCGGCCAGCATCCGCCCCGCCTGCATCCGGCTGCTAAAATACATACTCTTTAGTTTAGCATTTCAACTTATGCTTTTTGAAGGCCAGGCAATCACCTTGTGCGCCTCATTTGCATCTTGAGAACCCCGTGAACCAATTACACGCTCACCCAAAAATGCCCCACCCCAATTCGCATACACCGATACTCTTCCCTGCGTGTTACCTATCCGTATTCCCTCGCCCGGAATAACCTCAGCGAACGCAAAAATCGTTCCACCTCGCTTGCAATATCTAATCCACGCTTCGCTGTTTTCTGCATATGAACAGTTGTCCCCGATACAGACAGAAAGCTCGCCTTTGGCCAGGCAATAGCCACCAATCCGGCTCCTTAACGCAGCCAGCTGCACGCTGCCGTCCAGGATTACCAGCTGTCCCTCGTGCGACGCAAACAACCGGGGCGGCGAGGTACCATCCCCCTTCGCTAGGCCCACCACAAACGTCATCGCAGTTGCATCTAAGCCATCCGGCAGTGCTATCAGTGCATAATCCTCGTGATACCCGCCAGCGGCGGTTCCTGCAGACTCTATAGCGGGAAGCGGGTAGCGGATTACAGCATCCCCGCCGTTCAGCTCGCGCTGCCCCACAAAGGGGTACACATTGCTCCCAGAACTCTCAAGAGAACTCATGCTCATATGTATTTTATATCACTTTACAGCTTTTTGAGCAAATAAAACCGCTCTAGATTGCCCTTCGCACCGGGGACTTCCGAGTCGGCTTTGCCTACGATAACACAATACTGGCGCACCCATTCCTCGAATCCTTTGAGAATATCGCGGCGCATCCTATCGTTCTTGATCACCCCTTTGTGCTTCACACCGTTGTGGCGGGCCTCAAACTGCGGCTTGACCATCATCACCAGCTCGGCATCCCGTGCCGTGAGGCGCAGCACCGCCAGTAGAATTTCGCGTAACGATATAAAACTGACGTCGGCCACTGCCATATCAACGCGCTCACTAGTCCTAAAATCGCGGATGTCGGTCTTCTCGTGCAGCTCAATCCGTTCATCACCGTGTAAGCTCGGATGCAGCTGGTCGGTGCCCACATCCACTGCAATCACCTTTTTGGCACCGCGCCGCAACGCGTATTGCGTAAAACCGCCGGTTGACGAACCCACATCCAGCACCGTTTTGCCGCGGAAATCGAGCCCGAAAGCCTCGGCTGCACTTTTGAGCTTCAGTGCCGCCCGGCTCACGTATTGCTCAGAAATTTTGGGCAGTATCACATCCGTTTCCGACACCAATGCTCCAGGCTTCCGGACAACTGCGCCGTTTACGAGTACGTCACCCAGCCGCACATAACTCTCCGCCTGGGATCGTGTGCGCACCAGTCCGCGCGCCACCAGCGCCTGATCGAGCCGCTGCTTCACCGCCGCCTTATTCTTTCACGCGTTCGCGGTACGCACCAGTGTTGGTGTCTACGCTAATGACATCACCCTGCTTTATAAACGCCGGCACCTTGATGACAATGCCCGTCTCCAGTGTTGCATCTTTGGTAATGGACGAGCTGGTGTCGCCCTTCACCGCCGTCTCGGTATACGTGACCTGTAGCGGCACGTTCTTGGGCAGCTCGACGTTAATGGGCCGGCCGTCGAAAAATTGCAGCTGCACGATATCACCTTCTTTTATGTAGCCCGCGCCGTCGCCCACCATGTCGGCCGGCACCTCAAACTGCTCGAACGTATCACCGTTCATAAAAAAGAATTTCGCGCCGTCGTTGTAGAGATATTGTACGCTCTGGTTCGCAACATCGGCGTTTTCCAGGGTTTCATTGCCCTTAAACGTCTTCTCCAGCACTTTGCCGTCGATAAGGCTTTTGATGCGCACGTTGACGATGCTGCCGCCGCGGCCCATCACTTTCTGGCTGTATTCTACTACGCGGAACGGCTGGCCCTCCCACTGGAACAGCGTGCCTTTTTTGAGATTAGTTATGCTAAGTGCCATGTGTGATTCTCCTTTCAGGCTCTTTCTTTCAGTAACTGCGCAAGTGCGTCCAGAAGTTCATCGGCGCGCTGCTCGCTTACAGCATCCACCGTCACTGCTACCATTATTTTACTCGTTACATCGCGGCGCACCCGGTCGAGCTCTTCTCCTACCGATCCACTTTTGTATAAGCGAGCAAATTCTATCACGGCGCGCTGCAGCTGCGCCACCACCGTACTGCCGCTGTCTGCCGTGCCCACTATCCCCGATGCCGCACCGCCCAGCGCCATAAAGTTGCCGGGCCGCAGGCTGAGTACGCTATCGCGGAAATCATCAATAGCCGCCACCATTTACCTCACATTCTCACTTATGTGTTCAACCCACGCCGCAAGCTGTGCCACATCTGCCGCACCGAACACATTGTATTCACTCGCCGCCAGGATGAGTGCCCGCACGTGCTCCAGTCGCCGTTTGGCATCCCGGGCCTTCTTCAGCTGCTCCTCGCGGGTCTCGCTTAGCTCGTAATCACGGATATCCAGCCGCGTGTCCACCAGCTCATTTTTAAGCGCCTGGACCACTTTGCATTCCGGCGCCGGCAGACTGAAGACGTCCAGCGCCCCAAGCGTGCCGATTATATGCGTCTCCAGCGCTTTTACAGCCAGGAATGGTGATGTATGCTCCACCATTCTATTTTCTCTGATTACCCCAGATTTACAAAACTTCCAGAGGGGGAATGCAATGCAAGACGCCAGTGAGACACGTAGTGAGCCGTACATTAACGTACGGTGAACGAGTATCGGAGCTGGCAACGCAGCAGTGCGCCGCCTCTGGAGTTTTGCACTAGTTGCTGGCTACAAACGGCAGCAGGGCAATATGCCGCGCCCGCTTAATCGCCACGCTCAGGCGGCGCTGCTGGCTCTCGGTCAGGCCCGTTTTCTTGCGGGTCTCAATCTGTCCGTACACGTTCACGTAACGCTGCAAGGTCTTAAAGTCCTTGTAGTCAAAGAACGCGACATCTGTCTTGTGTTTAAAAATCTTCGCCATTAAACTCTCCTTACTCTAAATTACTGAAGTCGTGAGGCTTTACATCTCCTCTGTCTCGTGCCCTTGCATCTACGTAAGCCCAGAAAGATTGGCCTGGGCGAATCGGAATCCCTGCCTCCTGAAGCTCTACAGTCGCCACAGGAACCTCTATGTCCACATCATCCCACGGATACCCTTCTCGGGTAGTGTAGTGGTCATAGTCGTAAACTCTCCGCCAGTCAAGTCCATACACTTCGGGGAAGTGAACCCACGTTATTCCTTGGGGGCTGTCGACGGTCTTGATTTCACCCTCTTGAAACTCTTCCGGCTGCGGTACGTAATAGAAAGGCATGATGCCAGCTACTCAATTAAAAGGGGATGTCGTCTAAGTTAATCGGCTCATCGCCAACATCTTCGATGACGACATCATCTTTCTTCTTGCTCGGAGCCGGCTTGCTGGAACTGCTCGGAGCAGCCGCATTGCCACCATTCGAGCCACTGTAGCCGGACCCGCCATTGTCGTCCCCGTTACCGCTGCCGCGGCTATCCAGGAACGTCACGTCGTTGGCCAGCACTTCTACCTTGCTGCGCTTGTTGCCGTCCTGCTCCCAACTGCGGGACTGTAAACGCCCCTGCACCAGGCAACGCCGACCCTTCGAGAGATATTGCGCTACGCGCTCGGCCAGCGGCCCCCACGCCACAATATCTATGTAATCGGTCGCCTCCTGCCACTCGCCTGACGAGTCTTTGTAGCTGCGGTTGAGAGCAAGCGAGAAACTGCACACATTCTGGCCGGTGGGCGTCTGCCGCAAATCCGGGTCCCTGGTGAGGTTTCCCATTAAAAATACTTGGTTGAGACTACGTGCCATCCTGGCATCCTCCTTCTATGCGAAACTATGTCGCGGTTATTTTGTACTACTACCCTACTCGCCTTGCGTGTCTCACGTCAAGACATGAAAATTACTCTTCGCTTTTGCTGTCTTCGTCGTCCTCGGTGCTTTCACCCCGGGCTGCGGCCTTGGCGGCTTTGGCAGCCTTCTCGGCCTCGGCCTTGGCAATCGCCTTCAGGTCAGGCCGGGTGATGAGGAAGCGGATCACCTCGTCGGTGATGTTCAGCGTACTCTCTACCTTGCGCACTGCATCGGCTGGCAACTCAACGGTATAGAACACATACACGGCGTGCTCATTCCCCTTGATATCGTAGGCCAATTTGCGCTTGCCCCAGTTGTCGATATTCAGGACCTTGCCGCCATTGTCGGCAAAGATCTTCTCGACCCGGCTGGAACCCTTTTCCAGATCAACTTCCAGATCCGGGTGATAGAGCACAGCAACTTCGTACTGATTCATCAGTAGAACTCCTATCGGTTAAAGCCTGTGCACACGTACACGGTCACAAGCTGAGCTAATATTAGCCGCAATTATACCGCAACCTACCCCTGTTGGTCAACTGGCGGCGAGTGACATCTCCGTTTCTGTCTCCACCTCTGCCCCCATGGCCCTCTGGAGCATAGCGGTAACGGGTTCTATGCTGTCTGGAGGACTGCCGCCATACGCCCGGCTAAAACCCTGAATACATCCGACTAACAAATCTTTCGCCGTTCTCGGCGCATCCGGCGGCAACAAGCCTTCGTCTCGCGCACCCTCATAGTCCTGCTTCAATCCAGTAGACCTCGCGGCAAGTTCGGTAAGCCTATTCATGAGCTGGACCGTGTATCCGTCTGGGTCATTGACAAACCCCCTTTGCAGTCGCACATCAAAGTCCGTACCGAGCTCCGGCAATCCAAGTCTGACCACAGCCGATGCCAGGAACCGGCCGACCGAAACACTCTTCTCCACCCGCACATCGCCGCGCTCCCACATCAGCGCCCGGTCGCGATTACTCAGCTCGCGTATATCCGGCTTCGGACCGTGTGCCGTCTTGTGAAACCCCACGCACTTGTCCGGCAAATACAATGCCGCCATGAAACTCACATACCGGAACCTACCCAATAGTCCGGCCGGCAGCACCGGCTTGAGACCATTTCGATGATATCCCTCGTGATGGTCGCCATACAGCACCCACTGGCAGCGCGAATACCGCAGCGCCCGATCGGCAATACTGCCCTTGATAAGCTTCGCTTCCCCTTCGGCCGGGTGATGATCATCGGCCAGCCTTTCGATATTTGGTACGCTCTCCTGCCGCTCGGGCAAATTCAGGCGCGGCGCCAGCGGCAGCGGTATTTTAAGCTTTCTGTCCACTAAGTATCCGGCATATAACGCTGGCATAGTCTCTAAGCCACCTGTATGTTCTTCTTAACTGCCGGAGCCGGCCGCTCTCCGATAACCTGCGGAAAATGTAATTGCCGGCCGGTTATGCCGTCTCGGCAGCCGTACTTTTTCATGAAGCTAAGTTTCCGCGCCACATCCCGGACCGTGTCACCGGGTTCGATAAAGCGATACGCGGCCGGTATTCGCACGTGCCGCTCCAGGCCCAGTGCCACACCCTTAGATTTATCGGCCAATGCCTCCACAAAATATCCCTCGGCCTCTCGGTCGTCCGCAAAACGCGGCCGTGCTCTGCCGGTACCGGTGCGCAAACTATCACGCCGGTTACGGCGCAGTTTTTCCAAACGCGTCGCTTCTATAATGCTCTCGAACAAACTCTCGGCCGAG
Source organism: Saccharimonadales bacterium (SeqCode) (assembly GCA_036379375.1). Lineage (GTDB taxonomy): Bacteria > Patescibacteriota > Saccharimonadia > Saccharimonadales > UBA4665 > DASVGU01. The sequence goes on along the minus strand of DASVGU010000018.1, from coordinate 428 downwards.
TGCCAGGCCTCCACCGACATGTGCATAGTCTCTAGATCAGGAAAATCACTGGGGATCATCAGCCGGTGCTTCCAGCGCTCAAAACCCCAGGGCCAGCGCACCTTATTCGGCGGTAAATCCCTAAAAACTATCGGCAAAAGGCTGTCCAGCTTGTGTGCCGCTGCCTTATACGCGCTCTCCGGCCAGTGCGAATGATCGTCGCGCGTCATATTGGTGAGCCACGCATACCCTGCGCCCACACTGCCGCGGCCCAGTTCCAGCACCTGCCGCGGGTTTACCACATTACGCTCATCCGTCGGGGCCACAATCGGGTTTTCGTAGGGGTTTACCAGCCAATATTCCTTGGGCGGCAATTCTGTACCCCACCACTCAAACTGTCCTTCACTGCCCAGGCTCGCCGGGTCCTCACATCCTCTCTTCTCAAAATC
>DASVGU010000017.1:0-3362 GCA_036379375.1 Saccharimonadales bacterium (SeqCode) | reverse complement strand
TGCTCGGCCAGCTGTCCGGCTACGGGCGCACCATTGTTGGCACGCAGTGCTGCGGTTACCCGGCCACTGTCATATGTTTTAAACACGATGGCAAGCCGGACGCCTTGCACCTGCAGCATATCAAACTGCACGAGCGGCGCGGGGTTGTACAGCGGGCTGTATTCGTTGATTTCCGGCTGCGGAATACTTACGTGGGCAATGCGCCCATCGGCCGCAAATTCGGTGCGGCTAATCAGCTCGCCTTTGTATTTATAAATCGTTTCCGCCATTTTGCTGTATTCGCGCCGCAGCTCCTCAAACTTTGACCGGCTGGCGCCAAGGTCGGTCAGATCGGCCATGACCCGGTAGGTGTTGGAACTCGTCAGGTCGTTCATGAGTCCTTGCGTGTCGCCCAAAATAGACGTCATGAGCTGTTCGGCGGCGTCTGTACTGACGTGCCAACCAAGTTTTCCCGCAAGGGAGAATATAAGCTCACCAGTGGAAGAAATAGTGCCGTCAACTATGTTCGCAGCCGCGAAATCCAGCGGCCGCTCAACGGTGGCATGATGGTCGAGCACGATGACGGGCTTCGACTTTACCACACCCCATTGTCCGGCTTTTTCCAGCTGGTCAAACAGCGTGTAGGTGCTGGCATCGACGATGATGCTCAGATCAAACTGGCTTGGCAACTCATTCAGTACTCGGTCCCAGCCGCTCATATAACGCAGGTACGACGGCACATCGACGCCACAATACAAATACACGTCCTTACCCAGGTCGCCCAAAATGTGCTCCAGCGCCAGCGCACTGCCCAAACTATCGGCATCCGGGTTATCGGCCTGCACCACGACGATTTTTTGAGCGCCGTCAACGAGCTCTTTGATGTTGCTGGCTTCAGGATGATCCATAACTATAGCTTACTCTCTACGACGCCGCGCAGGCCCTTATACACATCGACGCAGGTGGGGTCGTCAAAAAAGGTGATGTCTTTCCAGCTGAGCTCCAGTGAATCGTCGGCTGAGGCTATCTCGCCGCTCCAACGCCGCACCAAGTACACCGTGGTTATCAGCCACTCATTCTCGTTATACGGACCCGGACACGCAAATATCAGCCCAAGATTATTCTCGGCTATATCGAGCCCGGTTTCTTCTTTGATTTCGCGCACGGCGGTCTGTTTGGCGCTCTCCCCGTATTCGCAAAAGCCACCGGGCAAATTGTACATGCCCTTAGCCGGCTCCCTGGCTCGCTTCGAAAATAGTACCTGGTTGTCGCTGTTTAGCGACACTACGTCCGTTGTTGCTCGAGGGTTGTTCCAAAACGTATGTCCGTTGTCGCATACGTACTCCGTATCGGTTTGTTTGTTGAGCGGCGCGCCGCACTCCATGCAAAAATTCAGCTTCATAGCGTTTGCCTGCCCTCCAAGGCTCTTCCGAGAGTTATCTGATCGGCATATTCCAGGTCGACACCTATGGGCAGCCCTCGTGCCAGACGCGTAATCTTTACCGTGTGTTTTGGTCCGATCTGTTGCTGGATGTATAGTGCTGTGCTTTCGCCCTCTACGCTGGCGTTTGTGGCCAGGATTATCTCTTCGACCTTATCTTCGGCAATCCGGTCCAAGAGCTCAGCGATATGCAGCTGCTCCGGGCCTACACCGTCAATTGGTGAAACCAGGCCGCCCAGTACATGATACGTGCCGTGGAATTGCCCGGTTTTTTCCAGTGCCATAATATCGAACGGTTCGGCCACCACGGCCACGGTTTGCTTGTCGCGCCGAGGGTCACTGTACAGGGGTGAGACTTCATCAGAGGCCGCTATAAGAGCAAAGGTTTTGGGGCAGTACTTGATACTGCTATGCAGGTCGGACAGAGCACGCGCGAGCTGTGTGGCCCGAGCAGGGTCATGACGGGCCAGATAGTACGCGTACCGCTCGGCAGTGCGCGGCCCTACCCCTGGCAATATGCCAAAGGCATCAATAAGCTCGATCAGTTTAGGCGGCAGTGCTTGCATACAACGATAGCGTCAGATTTTAGCGGGTTATTACAGGCCGAGATCACCCAGCGCGCCCATCATCGGCTGCATTTTCTCGGCAGCGATCTTTTGGCTTTGGCTTATGGCCTCTTTTACAGCGTCCTCAACCCAGCGCTCTAGTTGACCGATGTCGTCCAGGTCGACATATTCCGGATCGATATGGATCTTTTTAATCTTCTGCTCACCGGTGATTTCTACGCGAACCGCGCCATCACCCTCTTCTATCGTGATGATCTGTTTTTGCAGCTCCTTTTGGATCTTTTTAACCTTCATGAGCATTTTGGCCTGGTCTAGCTTCGACACGCTTACCTCCTAGATGTGTTATGCAACCGGACCTTTACAGTCGGCACATTCCGGGCGCTGGGCTGCGATACGATGCTCACGCACGCTTAACGTGCGCTGCGCTTCGTTTCTCGCTCAGAACACGAACTGATAAGGTATATCAGCTCGCTACCTGGCCAAGCCGCAAAGGCTTGACTGGCGCCATCCCAAACTGCACTCGGCTGTAAAGGTCCTACTCACTACTATTGTAACAGATTGAGCCTAACGACGCTCATGGAATGCTGCGGTGGTGGCGCTATTGTGCGGCCAGGCAATGAAGTATGCGCGGAACCCATAGACACAGTTTAGAGCGATAGCTATGGCCAAGATGGCAAAACCGACGCTGCGCGCCAATGGATTGCGCGGGAATACACCAAGCCATTCATGCAGTACGTAGCCGACGCCTCCCGTTATTACCAGGTACACGATCGGGATAATACTGCTGTATCCTACCGGGCCACCGAGGGCGAACAGCACGGCTCCGATGATGAACAGTACCAGCAGCAAGCGCGTGCGCGGCGCCAATATGTGCCGGGCGTAAAAAATTACGCCGGCAGCGAACATGAGCATACCGAAGATAGTGAGTACAGGCAGACGGTCGAGCCACAGTGCTGGCTCCCGCGGACCGTGAATAAACAGATAATACAGGCTATCGGCGAGCCGTCCTACAATGGTACTAATTGACGCAAAGTGTGCCGGCAAGCCGAGCCATTCTCTGGTGAGTAGCGGCGTTTGCCAAAGTGCATAGCCAAGGGGTGCGAGCAATATTATGCACAGTACGGTCAAGAGGCCGCGGTGCCACCAGGTGTGCAGCTGCCTCCAGCCATCAAACACATCCCTGCCTTGCAGCACCAGGTACGCTGCGGCCAGCCAGACCGCGCCCGGGACATACAGCAGTGCGCAGAGTATTGCCATGGCGGCAAATGTCATGATCTGGCGTGCGTTTTGGCGCTGCCACGCGATGTGTGTAGCCAGCAATACGGGGATTGCGGCCAGGTAGAGTACCTCCGTAGTACCCAGTCGGCTCACGTGTA
>DASVGU010000016.1:0-13405 GCA_036379375.1 Saccharimonadales bacterium (SeqCode) | reverse complement strand
GCAAGGATAATAAAAGTAGTGGTTACGACCCCGACGATTAGGCTAATCAGATAGATCATGCTTATGTTTATTGTGTCTATCTGATTATACGATATGAAAGCCGAAAGTACGCTAGGCTACGAGCAGACTACTGGCGACCCATAAGCTGGGCAATAACCCGCTGCCTGGCCTCAGGTGTATCGTCACGGTTTTGCAAAATGCCCAGCACCTCGTTAAACTTCACATGCTTGCGCATACTTGGCATATCTTCCCCCAGGGCAATCCGCTTCGTAATATACGCCGCCAAGCCGCAGACAATGCTTACCGTCCCGAATAAATGCGGGCGCGACACCAGCTTGCTGCCGATATCTGCTAATGATGATAGGTTGCGGTACGAAACATGCTCCGGTCCAACGATTGCCATGGCATATCTTGCTTTATCTTCTTCGCTCATCTCTTTATGCAACAGATCATCGGTAATACTGCCCAGCAAGCCATGAAAGATCTCCGCCCCCGGCTCCAAATCAAATCGCTCTACATCAACCAAAATACTATCTTCAAGGCTCGTGAGCATCACCACGGGTACCCCCGCAGTCCTTGCGGCCAGGCGCAAGCGGACTTTCATGGCAAAGTTATCGACAACATCAAAGATGATATTCAATGTAGCAGCACCGGTAACAAACTCGTCTAGGTTCTGGTCAGTCAGGCCGTCCTCGAACGCTATCACGTCGGCGTAAGGATTTATCTCATATATTTCTCGCGCTGTAACGTGAGTTTTCTGCTCCGACACGCTCGGCAGACCCACGCGGACACGGTTCAAGTTTGTCGTCTCAAAAATATCGCGATCGGCAATCTTGATCATACGCGATGCTCCGCTGTACACCAGAGACAAAGCAATGCCATTACCAAACGATAGCCCCGCCACACCAGCAGTAAAGCGCCCCAGCGTTTCCTGTTCCTCGGGAGTAATAAGATTATTCGTTCGGTTGGTACGCAAAGTGTTTAGTTCCTCGGCTCCCAACATATGCAATAGCAGGCCAGACCAGGGGAAGTACACATAATTACCCCTCATCTCCGCATCGGGATGAGATCGCTCTGCCACAAACTTCTCAAGCTGCTCGTCAAACGCCGGCGTCCCTACCAAACCTGCATTATTTACCTCGAACAACTCAGTCAACTGCGAGCGGTAAATATCTCTAAACTTCCAGATACCTTGTTTCAGCTCGGCAAGGTCATCTTTGGTATAATCACCTTCTAAAAGAATTGTCGGTTTATCCATCTGCTATGTATCTACTCCTTTCAGAGAGTTCTATTTTACCGTCCACCGCTGCTTGGTACCAGGGCGAAAATACGTGGGATCCTCGTAATTCCAAAGATAAATGATAGGCATCACATCTGGGCCAAGCGCTTTGTACGTTTCACGATACTCTGAGCTTTCCCGCACAAGATATTCTTGCACGTATTCACGAATGTCAGCGGTGAGCTTCTCGGTAGGCTCTACCTCATGCTTGAGTTCTACGTGGATGTTGAGTTGCTCACGGCCAGCATCATTATAGTCAACCGACATCGTGAACTTGCCGGTTACCCAGTGCCCAAGGTTGTCGTGCTGCAGCGCGCGGCGCACGGTATCAGGATACAGCTGGAAAGCATAATAGCTCACACTGAAGTCGTTGCGTTCGTAGACGTAGACAAACGGCAAATTCCAGATCGTGTCGACAATATCGGCCGCTTTGGCCGCTTGGTTCACGTCCCAGTTAATTCCTTGCAGCCTGGCGTGTACGGCCTCATGTGTCAGTATTCCGCCGTAATCTTTCAGGTTATAGCGCATTAACGGTAAGCCGCTGTGGGCCGTGCAGAACAGATTGTTATCCTCAGTTTCGAAGTAAAACAACTCGGGATTATATTGGGCGAATGTGGGCTGGCGATCGGTCTCGGGAAACAATACTTGCAGCTGGCCTTTTCTTACCAGATGGCGGCGAATCATAATTGATTCAGGGGTCTCGTGGGCCATAGTACCCAAGTCAACCGTACCGTAGTGATTCAGTGTAGCGCGCAGCTCATCGGTTGCGCCGGTGGTCTTGAGTACATAATCACGAAACTTCTCACTAAACGCTTCGGCCGAGAATACGAACCCCACATGCAAACTCTTCCAATCAATCCCTTCCCGAGTACCGTCATCCAAAATATCCTTCAAAAATGGTGCGTACGCCCCTATAATGACCTGATCAAAGTTTTTGCCAAGCTGCTTAACCGCATTGATAACCTCTTGCTTATGGATCCCGGGCGTAATGATACTCAGCTCGTAGCCCCCGTGTTGGGCAACGATTTTGAGTGCTTCGTAGGTAAATAGACCACCAATCCAGGCACCCATAGGAAACGCGACGATATAGAGCGTACTTTTTTTGTGAATCTGGAAGTTGGAGCGCAGGTACAGCTCGGCCGTAATCGCATACTGCCAGTCCTGTGAGTGCTCGCGCGGAAAGTAGTACGGCTGGCCAGTCGAGCCCGACGTAGAGGAAATCACCCACTGGCCATGGGTAAACTCGCCATCCCAGCACAGCATCTTGTAAGGGTATTTACGTAAATAATTATCTTTATCGACAGCGGGAATTTTATAGAAGTCCTCGATGCCATGGACCAAGCTCGGGGAAAAATTCCGAGATTTTAAAAAGTCTTTGTACGCTGGTACACGCGCCGCCATAGCATAAAATTGCTGCAATACTCGGGTCGCTCCACGCTGTCGCCAGCGGGCTTCAGGATCTTTCCGTAAGCGCCGATGCAACAGTTCGGCATCGCGGTAGCCTTTCGGTAATAGCGGGTTCATTGACTGTTTATTTCTCGGTTTTATGTTGTCATTGTAGCACGGTGCGGGCTCAGGGCGGTTTTATTGTTATATTATCAAAATCAGATTATAATCGAGCTAAAGGTTAATTTAGCAAATAACACCAATACTTCAGTAACAGTAAGCGCAGATGTCATTTATTGCCCAGCGGCTCGGCTATTTCGATAGCAGCGATTTCCGCGATGCTATCAAAAAGCAGCAACTCATCCAAGATCCGGTAGATCTGAGTATCGGCATACCCGAGGAATTCACCCCCGACCATGTAAAAGCTGCCGCCATCCGAGCTATCTTGGCTAACAAAACCGTCTACACACCGGCTAACGGCCTCTCAAAACTTCGTGAAGGGCTGGCTCACAAGCTGCAAGCCGAGAATCACGTATCAGTGGAACCAAACGCCGTTACCGTGGTGCCGGGCCTAACCACCGGACAATTGTTAGTATATTTGGCTGTGCTCGACCCGGGAGACGAAGTTATCGTGTTCGACCCGTATTACCCGCCTTACCCACATCTAGCCAGCATGGTAGGCGCCCGCGTAGTGTACGTATCGACGCTGCCCACTTTCCAGCCGGATATATCCGCAATAAAGGCTGCCATCACAGATAAGACCAAGCTTATCGTTATCAATACGCCCAACAACCCCAGTGGCGCGGTCTATCCCGAAACGACGCTGCGTGCCATTGCTGCAATCGCCCAGCAAAACAATATATTGCTGATATCCGACGAGATATATGAGCATTTCGTCTACGATGGCAAGCACTTCAGCGTCGGCAGTATTTACCCCAATACCATCACTATGAACGGGTTCAGTAAAGAGCATGCCATGACAGGCTGGCGGATAGGGTATATTGCCGGGCCGCAAGAGATTATCGATGCCATCAACGAGCTGCAGCAATACGTGGTAATGTCCAGCTCATCTATTTCGCAATATGCCGCTATCGCTGCACTGCAGCAAAAACCAACGCAACTTGTCCAAAAATATCGGGCTAAACGCGATATGGTCACCACCAGTCTGCGCCGGCTTGGTTACCAAATAGAAGGAGCCGAAGGCGCTTTCTATGTCTTTGTAAAGGCGCCGCACGGCATGACCGACGTCGAATTCGTAGAGCGAGCTACCGAGCACGGGCTGATCGTAGTAGCCGGCCGGGCATTCTCACAGCTGCACGGCTACATTCGAATATCGTATGGGGCCGACATGGCAGTCCTGCAGCGCGGTATGCGTATCCTGGAAGACATCGCAAAAGAGTTGCGCTAAAATAGCACTATGCTTAAAATCGCGATAGTTGAGGACGACCCGGCAATATCACAGATGTACCGGTTCAAGTTTGAGGCCGACGGCTTCACCGTGGAAACGGCCGAAAACGGTAAGCTCGGGCTGGAACTTGCCAAAAATATGCAGCCGGATATCATCTTGCTGGATCTTATGATGCCGGAAATGAACGGTGATGAGATGCTCAAGCGCCTGCGTGCCACGTCATGGGGTAAAAACACCAAGGTGGTGATACTCACGAACAAGGGTGAGCAAGAAATCCCACCAGAGGTAAAAAGCTTAGGTGTGAGCGCCGTTATCCTAAAGGCCGACATGACCCCGCGGCAAGTCGCCGAGATCGTCCAAAAACAGCTACAAGCTTAGGGTACACCAAGCACAGAGATACCTGTGTCATACTGTAGAGTATGAAAGTCGCAATTATCGGCTACGGTGTCGAAGGAGCATCTTCATACGAGTATTACACGGAACACGGCCACGAAGTAACCATCTGTGACCAGTCACCGGCCACAGCGGTGCCGGATGGAGCGCAAACCCAGCTCGGCAGCAGTTACCTCGATGATTTGGACCGGTTCGACTTGCTTGTGCGCAGCGCCGGTATCCCCCCCAGAGTAATTCTCGATAAAAGTCCCGATGCCGGTGATAAGATCACCACACAGCTCAACGAATTTTTGCGCGTGTGCCCAACCAAAAACGTCATCGGTGTCACCGGCACCAAGGGCAAGGGCACCACTGCCACACTTATCACCAAAATGTTCGAGACTGCCGGACGCAAGGTGCATTTAGGCGGCAACATCGGCGTACCGCCGTTTTCGTTCCTCCGGGATCTCACACCCGATTCATGGGTCGTTTTGGAACTCTCCAGTTTTCAGCTCATCGACATACAATTTTCGCCGCATATCGCGGTGTGCTTGATGGTAGTCCCCGAGCACCTAAACTGGCACGCCAGCATGTATGAATACATATTGGCCAAAAGCCAGCTGTTTGAGCATCAAACGCCGGGAGATAGTGCTATTTATTTTTCGGGTAGCAAAAATTCCGAGCAAATCGCCGCAGCCGGCAAAGGCCGGAAAATACCCTATTTTGCCCCGCCCGGAGCTGCTATTGACAACGGTGCTATTAGCATAAGCGGTCAAGTGGTGTGCCCGACCAGTGAGATTAAACTGCTAGGCCGGCACAATTGGCAGAACGCCTGCGCTGCCGTGACCGCCGCGTGGGAAGCCGGCCTCCGCGACACACAGGCTATGCGCGCCGTGCTCACGAGCTTTGCGGGGCTGGAATACCATTTGGAATTCATACGGGATCTCAATGGGGTGCAATACTACAACGACAGCTTCGGCACCACACCGGAAACGGCAATAGTGGCCCTGGAGGCATTCCAGCAACCGAAAGTCCTCATTTTGGGCGGCGGGTACAAGGGAGTCTCCTTCGATGAATTGGCACGCGTGCTCAAAGATAATACTGTCCGGCGAGTGGTGCTCATCGGCAACCCCGACTACCCCGATGACGCCAAACGTCAGACAGCTGCGCCAGAATTGGAAGCTGCGCTGCGGGCCCAGCATTTTGATACTGTGACTTCGTTGGTACGGCCAGGCGGCGCGGATATGAGAGAAATTGTCGAGGCCGCTCAAAAAGCCGCTCAACCCGGAGACATCATACTATTCTCCACCGCTTGCAACAGTTTCGATATGTTCAACAACTACAAAGAGCGCGGCGCGGCGTTTACAGCTGCAGTGAAGGCTCTACGCTAGGCTCAGAACGCGCTTGAGCTGGGCGATCACCGCAGTTTCGGGCTGCAGCACCTCGGCCTTACCAGCCACAATGTGCCGTATCTCCTGCTCAATCCAGTGGTAGTGCGTACAACCCAACACGATAACGTCGGCACCTCGGGCCAGCGCCGGCTCGATTTCGCGGCGAATACGCCCCTCGGTCATCTGATTGCGCTCTATGAGATACGACCAATCTGCGCAATCCGGCTCCAGCACCGTTGCTCCCTTGGCATATGTGCCCTTGAGCCAGGCATAGCGCTGGCTGGCGAGCGTCGTGGGCGTGGCACAGACGCAAATCACACCGCTCTTGGTGAGCGCGGCCGCCGGTTTGACCATCGGCTCCAGTGCTATGAGCGGCACCCTGAAAGTCTCGCGCAACTGCGGTGCCAGCGTCGTACTGACGGTGTTGCACGCTATGATAACAGCATCGCACCCCACATCGACCAGGTGCTGGAAAATCGGCACGATGAAGCTGTAGATCTCATCGGGATGCTTGGTAGCATATGGAAAATGCTCCGGGCTGTCGTGCATGAACAGCACTTCGGCAGCCGGCAGGGCCTTCTCGACCGCTTGTGCGACGCTCTTGCCGCCGATACCACTATCGAATACACCGATTTTCATGAGCTTGGGTTCGACGCTGCCCGCGCGCTGCGGATAACATTCTCAAATAACGCACAGATGGTGAGCGGGCCGACACCGCCTTTCTCGGGGGTAATCGTCAGATCGTCACGCGCACGCACGTCCGCGGCCAGGTCTCCTACCGTCTTGCCCTGCTCCCCGGCCACGCCGGCATCAATCACCACCGCCCCGGTTTTGATCATTTCACCGACAATAAGTCCCGGCTGCCCCGTCGCAGTTATAAGCACATCCGCCTGGGATACTGCAGCGGCTATGTCCGGAGTTCCACTGTCGGCGACCGTCACGTCGTGACCGGAAGCCCTCAGTATGCGCTCCAGCGGCGCGCCCACCAGCTTGCCGCGTCCCACCAGCACAACTTTTTTGCCGGCCAAATTAATATTGTAACCGGCCAGTAACCACAGGATAGCCAACGGCGTGGCCGGCTCGAGTACGGCGTCCCGGCCAAGCGCGTCGACATCTTTGCGCGGTGCAACGAGGTCACAGATCTCGTCGGTCTGGGAAGGATTCGCCAGCGGCAGCTGCACAATTATCCCGTGCACGGCAGGGTCGGCATTGAGCCGAGCGATAAGCGCCTTTACCTCGTGCTGCGCAATACGGTGAACGTCCACATCCACCAAAATATCGGCGCCATAGCGCTGTTTCATACGCACATAGGTAGCAATTGCCGGATGGTCCACCGTGATAATGATAGCCAGCTTCGGTTGCACCTGCGCCGTTTGGCGCAGCGCGCGCACCTCGTGAGCTTGCCGCTCCTTAATATATCCGGCCAACTCTCGGCCATTGAGTAGTTTCATATAACCGTATTGTAGCAAAACCCTGAGAGGTGGCGCCTATTGAACAGGGTGTGACGGCGATTCGGCTGGCGGTTGAGTCTCTATGGGCGGAGTCTGATCGAGGAACTCTGGGCCAGCCGGCGATACCGGCGAGACGACATCGGGCAACGGAGTAAACGCAGTTGGGTTGGCTGGTGGCTGAGATACCATTGGCGGTTGGGAAACAACCGGCGGCTGCGACCCAGGAACAGCTGATGACGGAGCAGCACCCGTGCCGCCAGGCCCAAGGTATTGAGCACGCCCATACCCAAGGCTCAGGTAGCCCACAAACTCAAAAATACCCAGCGCCCAGACACCAAATGCAGTCGACTTGCCAAAACTCTTGGCTACCGCTATTCCAACCATGATATTGAAAATAAACGCTACTAGGCTCACCGCCGCTAATACAGCTATCAGACCCGAGGAGACATGGCTGCCGGAATTAAGACGCACTGCCGCCTCAAGACTCGCCAGTAACCCCCACCAGCCGGGTCTGCCGCCAACCTTAGCGTTGGTCCAACCGTTGTAAAACGGTATAATCACCGCCCAGCGCGGCTGGCCTGCCTTGCCAAACATTTTTGCTTGGCCGACAAGTACTACTATTCCAAACGCAGCTACAGCAAGGGTAAATACCAACCCCACTATTAAAATTGCCACATTTTTGACAGCAACAGCATTCGCGCTGCCCACAGAAGATAGTGCGTATAGCATCATAGTGTTGTTTTTATTATCTCTCCTTGCCTACGCATGCTACACGCACTGCTTGCGATTAGCAAGCAAACGCGGCAGAAGGCTTGCAAAAACAGGGGTGTTTTGCTACAGTAATCCCCGTTGCCCGTCGGCAGTTCTGTAAAGTTCCCACTCAAGGAGCACCAGTGTACTATACCGCGACTTAAGGGAAAAGAGCAACCGGAGTTGCCGAATTCACTTCGGCACACCGCGCGATGAGAAAAACCGCAAGGTTTGTCTCATGATTGGCGAGGGCCCATAGCTCAGTTGGTTAGAGCAGAGGCCTCTTAAGCCTCGTGTCCAGGGTTCGAGTCCCTGTGGGCCCTCCAATGAAAATGCCTCACGTTTTTGTGGGGCTTTTTCATTGGTCGGAGCGAAGGAATCGGATGCACGTCAGTGCGGCTTGATATTCGAACGTTTAGAGAGAATATATGCTAAAACCGAGATTGTCATCCTCTAAAATCAAAAGCAATCCCGGCTTGAAGCTATAGTCCCTGTGGGCCCTCCAAGGTATAAGCCTGTACAAGCGCCCGTTTTTTATATAAGTTATGGATGTGAAAAGAAACCAAAAAGGCTTTGGTATCACCAGCCTAATTGTACTAATTTGTGTGATTACAGCCGTTGGGCTAGTCGGCTGGCTTGTTTATCAAAATAGCAAAACAGTAATCCATAACACTCCAGCTACAGAAGTCACCCTGAAAGCACCTGCACAGCCTCAGGCCGTAGATAACCTTCACATTACCTCGTTGCCAGATATTTCCACCTCAAGTTGGCATGATTTCCAAGAAAACAACGGGAAAATAAGCTACAGATATCCATCAGACTGGACCTTCAAAAATAGTGGTTTTGTATACTACGGCCCCTCTGAGGCTGCCAGCCATAACCAAAGTGCTATTCAAACACTCATATCTCCGGGTAGCGACAGCAAAGCGGATTACGACTACGGGTATAAGAAACTATCTGGAGCTAAAATTACCATACGAGTAGTTTATGAAGTTAACGAGGACGATGCTACGCCAAGTGACTACTGCACAACCTTAAAAGACCAGAAGTTTTTCTTGGAAGAGCTGCCAAACAATGCTACTCCATTATGCGTGGGAATGACAAGCAGCGGCAGTTTCTACCAAGTAGGAGCAAGCTATTGTGGGTTACTGTTTAGCGCCGATATCATTCTTGGTGGCCAGAATACGTTAAACCAGAATCAAGAGTATCTACAGGTCTTGATTGGGATGGCGAAAACGTGGGATTTCAAGAATGTCTGTGCTACTGGCGCACAAGGTGTGCAATATCTGTATTTTGGGCCATAGCCATTATTCTTAGACTTTCGTTTTGCCGAATTACAGGTGCGATAGAGCACAAATAGTTCTCCACGAAAGAAGTCGATCTTAGGGATTTAGCCCGCTGGCCCCTGGATCCTCCAAGCCTTTTGTTCAAATTTCTCAGAAACAGGAAACTTTTGCTATGATTGGCCTATAGTGATAAAAGTAATCGTCGCGAGAATATTCATTATTTAGTTGTCGGGCTCTTGGCAATCGATGACCTCTTCGTGTCTAGTCTGCTCTCTAACTGTGTAGCCTCACATGAGCCCTCTCACTTGTCTTAAGTGAGGATCGGGACGGCGCTACGGGCAGCGTTATAACGGCTCCTATGCTGAGTTTTCGAGCACGGGTTGCAAAAGGCATCCTCAGGTTTTCCGTACACTTCACCGGATCCTCTAAAGATTTAGCGACACGCCGCCGCAGATTCGAGCAGGGTTTTAGGATTTTATTCCCGCCAGACACTACTGCTGTAACCGGAACACTCACTATCGCGGGTATCAAGCTGCTGCGTGTTGCTGCTACCAAAGAGACTGAGCGTACGGTAGTCTATCTCCACGGTGGCGGATTTGCGCTTGGATCTACCACATCATACCAGCCACACATGGCACGCCTAGCCCGCTTGTGTAATGCAGAGGTCTTCGGGATTGAGTACGGTCTATCCCCCGAGCACCCCTACCCCATCGCCCTGAATCAGGTAAAGGAAGTGTGGCGCGAACTCATCCGGCAAGGGCTCAACCCCGAGCACACTGCAATTATGGGGGACTCCGCCGGGGCAAATCTTGCCCTGGCAGCAACACTACTTTTCCGGCAAACAAAATTAGCCCAACCTGGTTGCATCGTACTTATTTCACCCTCCCTCGATGCCACATTCAGTGGAATAAGTTATGTGGCAAACCGGAAGAAAGATATATTGATATCAGGCAGGGACTTGCACTATTTCTTGGACGCATATGCGCGAGGACACGACAGGCACGACCCGCTGCTATCCCCCGTTTTTGCCGACCTGCGGCAGCTTCCGCCGACTCTCGTCCACGCCGGAGATGACGAGATACTGCTGAGCGATTCCGAAACACTCGTAAAGCATGCAACGGACGCCGGAACATATGCCGAGCTGTACGAGGGCAAAGGCATGTGGCACATATGGCACTTGTTTGCAGGCTGGGTGCCGGAGGCAAAAAGCGCCATGCAGGCAATCGCCACATTCGTTACAGCCCACACCTAAAAGAGGCAGCCGGCTCGGCTAAGAAACTAATCATCCACGACCGATCGGGCCGGGTAGCTCTCGGTGCTATACTAGCCACATGAACGAACCGTGCTACTACCGGGTGAGTGTGAAAGGTCTCATCCTCGACGACAGAGGGAGATTCGTGCTCTTTCGGGAAGACAACGGCATGTGGGACCTGCCCGGCGGCGGACTGGAGCACGGCGAGGACCCGATTGCCGGCCTTAAGCGCGAAATCGGCGAAGAAACCGGCCTGAGCGTAGCGAGCGTGCATGAGCGCCCAGCATATTTTACGACCGGGCCGCGCTACCTCCATGACACCTTCGTAGCGAACATCATCTATAAAATTACCCTGGAGAACCTCAATTTCACCCCATCGGAGGAATGCCAAGAGCTCAGGTTCCTCATGGTAGAAGAGGCGCGCAAGTTACCCTCGTACCCCACCGTTGGGAAATTCTTGGACGTATTCGACCTGCACCGTCACCTCCAGACAAAAGCCCGCTAGAACATGATTTCTCCCGGTAAGCTGTAAGCGCTTACGCATGCATACGCTGCACAGACGTTGTATACTGTAGCCCCTGGAACTTAGGAGGTGGGTTACCCCTATGCTTGAGTCGATTGATACATTTCCCCGTATGCTGCGTTTCTTGGGCTCCGGCCTGTTCGTGACACTCTTGCTGGTGGCCAACCTCTTTTTAGTGTCCGTACTGATTTCTGAAGCGCAAACGCACCGTATAAGCATATCTCTTGCCGATTGGGACACCGGCGCTGCAAGCAGCCCCATAACGATTACCAAGGTTAGTGCACCGATGGCACAGGGGGCAAGCAGCATCCGCCCTACACCCAGCGTATTCGGGCAGGTTATGGGCTCGGCAGGGCACGGCATCGCTGCCAGCAGCAGCGCGACAGCTATGGCTTTTGCACACACCGGCGAGGCCATCGGGCACGGAATATTCCGCGGTGCGGCTGTAGCTGGGCGGGCCATCGGCCATGCCACCGTGGCCGTCGCAAGAGTACCTGTGCGTGCCATCGGTTTTGCGGTGCATCCCTCCCGTTGGGGAGCACTCATTACACCTGCCAACAGTAGTAGTGCTCCTACCCCCACTATCACCGAACTTCGCGCCCAACAGGCAGCAATAATCCAGCGCGGGACCAAAGATGTGCGCTTACTGCCGGCACTGAGCGGCTCAGGCGGGGCCTGCGACAATGGTCAGGGCAACGGCGGCTACCCAATGATATGGTGCAACGCGCCCATGGATTCGGTGCAGACGGTTTCGTACAGCGGCGACCCCATAAACCGCGAATGCACATCGTACGCGTATTGGTACTTCACAAGTGTCGAGGGCAACGCCAATTTCCACGTTACCGGCAACGCAAAATACTGGGCAAACAACTCAAACTATCCGGTGCACGCCGCACCAGCCGTGGGTGCCATCGCCGTTGAGACCGCCGGAGCATATGGGCACGTTGCCATCGTACAGGCATTGCCGGGCCAGACATACGACGGGCAAGCGGTACCGGCCGGCTACGCGCTGGTAAGTGAGATGAACTACGACTGGCGGGGCCACTTCCGTTACTCGCTCAGCCCGCTCAGCAAATTCTCGTCATATATCTATCCATTGATACCACGGTAAGCCGGCACCAGGATCGGGTACCATACTCTGGCACCTCTCAAATTTTGCTCACACAGCAGCAATCAATGTAAAAGCAGCGCGGTATCACCAGGCAGCTGTGTCTTAATCTGCCGAATCTGCCCCGAACTGATAGCTTCCTTCAGTGCTTCCCACGCCGCAAAAATTTGTTTTTTAGCCCGCGGCTCATCAATCTCTTCCGCTTCCATAAACTGCTCGATCATATTCTGGTGCGCCGTTTCCTCCGTGGGCAACACTGAGAGTGCCAAGTCCTGCAGCTCGTGCGGCAGCTGGCTGGCAAAGTCCTTGCGCTCATTCTCACCCAAATGCACCGATAGACTCTCTACCATCATCTCGAGTGCATCTCGCGACTCCTCGTCGGAAAAGCCGGAGTTAAGCTGTACTTGCTTAATAAGTTCACGGAATCCCATAGTATACCTCCCTCCTGTTACTGCAATGTAGACGCCATTATTTTGAATATTCATCGCAATTGCAGTAAAGATTTTCACGACCGCCATAGCCAAGCAAAACGCTTATGGATTATACTTACCCGTAGGATGGGTAGGACAGAGTTGCGCGCAAACGACGAAGGGCTCACCATCGTTGAGCTTATCGTGACCATTATCGTGCTGGGGATACTCGTTATTGCCATAACGAACCTGTTCATCGGCATCCAGCACGAGCAACGGCAGGCCGGATTCCTGGTATCGGCTACCCACGCCGCGCAGACAGAGGTTGAAACGCTCCGCAATAACTCTTACACGTCGCTCACCAACGGCCAGACAATAGATTTCACCAGCCAACTTCCCAGTAACCTGCCCCAGGCAACGGGTACCGTGCAGGTAAGCACACCGGCCGCCGACCTGCGGCGGGTTGATGTGACCGTCAGCTACGCGGCCGACAATTCCACGCATCAGGTGACGCTAAGCTCCATCATAGGAGTCATAGGGATTTCGCAATGATCCACATGGCTCACAAGAGGCGATCGCTCCGGCGCACTAACAGCGGATTCACCATAGTCGAGCTGATTATCGCCCTCGTCGTTACCGGGCTATTGGTGGGTGCGCTTATGAACTTTGTCCTGGGCAGTCTCGTGCAGAGTACGCTGGAGTCGGCACAATCCAACCTGCTCAGTGAAGCCCAAAGTGCTCTGAACATTATCAACAATGACATCCAACTGTCATCGAGCGCCGACACGA
>DASVGU010000015.1:0-2865 GCA_036379375.1 Saccharimonadales bacterium (SeqCode) | reverse complement strand
AGCGAAACTACTCGACAAATACGCCGGGCCGCACATACTTGCCGTCGACAGCAAAGGTATTATCAGCCAGAACCGTCGCGACTTAAACGAATCCAAACAGCGATTGCTCGAGTTCACCAACCGCGAAGGTGTCTCCGGCTCACTGGAGGACGCCGTCAAAAATGCGGATATTTTCGTCGGTGTGTCGTCGCCTGGTCTGCTCACGCCGGAGATGATCAAAACGATGGCAAAAGATCCGATAATCTTTGCCCTTGCCAACCCAACACCGGAGATTATGCCGGATGTCGCCACAAAAGCCGGTGCAGCTGTAGTCGCTACCGGCCGCAGTGACTTCCCCAACCAAGTTAACAACGCCCTGGCCTTCCCCGGTATCTTCCGCGGGGCACTCGACAACCACGTACGGCAGATTACCGATGAGCATAAAATTGCTGCTGCCGAAGCCATCGCCGGCCTGGTAGAGCACCCCTCCGCCACCGAGATTATCCCCAGCGTATTCAACAACCAGCTGGTGCCAAAAATCGCCAACGTTATCCATTAGCCCGCACCGCCAACCCTGCTCAAAAATTCGCCGGCGAACTATAATTGCTTACTATGGAGCCAGCGACGAGATATGCGCTACTCAGCCAAATTATCCTGTATGTAGCGCTTGTGGTGTGTATTAGCATCCGGCCGGCGGGACTGGGCACGGATCACGGTATCAGCTATTACGGGGTGTATGCCAACACGGTGTTTTTCTACACCTTGGGGCTACTCGGCGCAGCATATTTTACGCTCCGCGTCATCAGTCACTTGCAAGGTCAGGCGTTCAAGCTCCTGCGTCTTGCGCTGCACATATACGTTCCTCTCGTCGTCGGCATCGTTATCACTCCTTACGCTGCCGGGGCACTTATGGATCACCTGCATGATGCCTGCGGTACGGCACTTTTCTCGCTGCAGCTTGCACTCAGCGGTTGGTTCATATGGCAATTGCGGCATGTGTGGTGGAGCATCGTGCTGACCTCGGTCGAATTCATCGGCGGCGTGCTCTCGGCCTTTTACCTGGGGAGCACACAGGGGCTTCTGCTCCAATGCCAAGTACTGTTCCAGCTAGCTTTCGGCGCCTTACTGGTCCTGAGCCTGCAACGGCTGGCACTCTCAGCGGGTCTGCCGTCGAAAAGCAAGCAACCGCGAGCCGACGAATCCCACACCCCGTAGCTCGTCCCGCAGGCTCCGCCTAAACGAATTCACAGGTACACCGGGCACTTATATTCTGGAGCGCGCGGTACCATAATGATGCCCATGATATTTGTCGCCATAGCCGCTGCCCTACTCGGGTCACTGTCAAACGCCTTCTCTGGGGTCCTGCAACGCCGGGCGACCGGCACCCCGGACCCGCGCGAGCTGTTCGGCCATCGGTTCGTACGTCGGTTGATTCAAAACCGGATGTGGTTGATGGGGGAGAGCCTCGACATGCTCGGCTTTTTGCTGCAGGCAGCAGCGCTGCGGCTTAGCTCGCTCACCTTGGTCGAGCCGCTCATGACAATCACTCTTGTGTTTATCCTGGTCATCTTGCGCGTGCGCTTCCGGCTGGCAGCCAAACGGCGGGAATGGGGTGGTGCGGTAGCGATCTGCCTGGGCCTAAGCTTTCTACTGCTTACGGCTAATCCGCGCGGCGGCCACGTGCAGTTCAACGGCGTCGACTGGGCAATAACAAGCGGTGTCGTCGGCGCGTTCATACTCACGAGTGCGATCGTCGTGCGACGCATACCGCACGCTGCTTGGCGGGCAGCTATCGCCGGCGTGGCGGCAGGCGCCAACTTTGCCATGACCGCTGCCTTCACCAAACTCGCAGTCAATCAGCTGCAGTACGGTATCCCAAATCTTATTAGCAGCTGGGAAATTTATGCGCTCATAGCCTCCGGCATTACCGCCTTGTTTATCATGCAGAGTGCGTACGGTGCCGGGCCATTAGCCATCTCGACCCCGGCTATGCAGATCGTCGATCCGCTGCTGTCTGTCATCATCGGCCTGCTCCTGTTCGGTGATTCCATCAGCCTAGGCACTAGCTCAATAGTTATCGAGCTAGTCTGTATCCTCGCCATTTGCGGCGGGATTGTGGCACTCGGCGGCAGCAAGCGCATCCAGCAACACTCCGGGTTATAGTCCGCTGATCATAGGGGCGGCAACCGAGCATGTCAGGCTCTCTGTTACAATATATCTGTGAGCTTGCCTACAGATGAGCAAATTATCGCACTACATCACAAATACGCAGCGTCTGACTCAGCGTTCGAGTTGATATATACCCACTGCAGAGTTGTTGAAGCCATAGCCATGCAGCTTTTGGACACAAAACCTATCGAATCCATCGACAAACAGCTAGTGCACGTCGGATGCTTATTGCACGACATAGGTACATACTTTGTGTTGGATATGGATAATACTTTCATGCTGGGCATAAGGCACGGCGTTATCGGCGAATTGATACTGAAAAGTGAAGATATGCCAGAGACCGTGTGGCGGTTTGCTTCTCACCACACAGGTATCGGACTCACCAAAAAGGATGTGATAAAACAAAGATTACCCATACCAGCCGCAGACTACACAGCACAAACAGATGAAGAGCAACTTATCATGTATGCCGATAAGTTTCATACTAAGGCCAACCCTCCCCATTTCTACTCTTTTGAGCGGTACAGAGACTTTGTAGGACAGTTTGGCAGAGATAAAGCGCTTGGGTTTGACGCATTAGCCACTAAGTTTGGCAAGCCTAATCTATCTAAATTATCCAGTCAATTTGAATTTGAGATACGCTAAATCTAGCTAAACGAAACCATACTGGCAACCGGACGGCCTATTTCCGGGTCCCAGGTAAACTCGGCCCCTGGC
>DASVGU010000014.1:0-8324 GCA_036379375.1 Saccharimonadales bacterium (SeqCode) | reverse complement strand
CAGCCGAGGAGTCGGCTCCGCGCATGAAGCTCAACGGCCCGCTCGCCGTGCCGGCGCTTTTGCCCAAGCGCTCAACCGACGAACGGATCGAGCTGATGTTCAACCCAGAACCACTGCCGCCCTTGAAAATCATGCCTTCTTCGGTGTACCAGTTCAGGATACTGGCCATAGTGTCTTCCACCTTCAGGATAAAGCACGCGCTGGCCTGTTGCGAGCGGCCGGCTGCACCGATGTTAAACCACACCGGGCTGTTAAATGCCGCGCGTTGTGTCGCAAGGATATACTTGAGCTCTTCGCGGAAATCCTCGGCCTCGGCGTCGGACTCAAAATAGCCTTCCTGCAATCCCTGCCGCGTGATGGTGTCCACCACCCGGTCGATGAGCTGTTTCAGCGAAGACTCGCGCTCGGCCGTGCCCGGCGTACCGCTAAAGTACTTCTGTGCCACGATATTGATGGCGTTCTGGCTCCACTCCTCAGGGAACTCCACACCTTTCTGCTCAAACACCGGCTTGTTGCTGGCCGGATTCACGATCAGCGAATCACGCTTTACCCACGTCAGCTGATCGTACGCTTTTTTCCCGGGGCGAGTAAACAATCGCCCCACCCCTAAACTGGCAGTCTGTCCCATAATTTTACCCTCACTTTTAGTTAATTATTTTAACGTACCTTTTTATTTAGAGTTCCCGGCCGGGCTCCACACCTCGGCCTGTAAGCTCCCTGCGAATCTCAAAAACTATTGCCGCTTAAGATCCGAAGGAAGCCGTCAAAGGCATTCGATCTAGTGACCGAACCACCTGTCATAATTTTGAGTGCACTCTACAGGGTTCGCTAAAGCTCACGCCTGTGGCGTTAGCAACCCTCAAAATTATGACAGGTGGTTCGGCATACACACTAATCTCAGTCCTTGACCAATTCTTTCTCTCGCCGCTGCTCCGTACGCTTCCCGCTTCGCATCTGGGATAACTCCCGTTCAAAGCTGGCAATATCCTTAAATCGCCGATATACGCTCGCAAAACGTACATACGCGACTTCGTTGATACCGCTCAAGCGCGCCATTACCAACTCGCCGATTTTCGACGATTTGACTTCCGACTCACCGCACGCATAGAGTTCCTGCTCGATATCGCTCACCAGCCGCTCCAGCTGCAAGCTCGTCACCGGTGTCTTCTCACAGGCGCTATAGAGCCCGGCCAGCAACTTCGAACGATTAAACAACTCCCGCGTGCCATTGTTCTTAATAACAATGAGCTGGGGACGCTCCAGACGCTCGTACGTCGTAAACCGGTATCCGCACTTGCTGCACATACGGCGGCGGCGGATGGCTTGGCCATCGGCAACATCGCGCGACTCGATAACTTTCGTGTCATCGAGGTTGCATTGGTTGCATTTCATGCACGCTACCTCCTGGTTAAACAAGATAAAAGATCTCGAAGCGAGCAAGAGAGATACCAATTTTCCGCTCGCGGCACTTGCGGGTCATAAAATGTGCTTGTCGCAGCACATTTTAAGTTTCCGAGGTGCCTTAGAACGGAAAATTTAACATCCCGAAGTGTCTACTCCTCTAGTTTTGGGGGCAAAAAACCAGCGCTTTTGCTGTCCGGCAAGAGTCTTTCCCTCGAGCCTCTCGCGGCCGGCAGTCTCACAAGCGATAGCATTCCCGTACCAAAACTAAAATGTTGACCTTTTACCTGTTTGTTATTTGTTAAAAGTGCAAGCGTCCCGATATGCGGCTGAGAGCCCACATATAGTGCTTAGTAGGCTCATCATACCTCCAGCTATAGCGCTTTGCAAGTAAAAATTTGGTGTATTATTTATTACGAATGACCGAAGTTCCCTGTGTTATCTACCCTTGTTATCAGTACCCTGCCCGGCGAACGATTATGCAGCGCCCGACGCGCCCCGGCCGGCGTGGGTTCCATATGGTTTTCCATATGGTAAATCATATGGAAAACCCTCCGGGCTAACAGCTTATGCTGCCAAAGAATACATCAACGACTACTTCCCGGAATCGTCTTTGTCGGCCGGTTCATCACTCTTGTGGCGCGTCAAGCGGCGCAAGAACGAAGGTTTCTCCAGTTCTTCCTCGGTGTGGTCAGATACCACCGGTGACTGCATGGCGGTGTCGTCCGTATCGCTTTCTTCGGGCTCTTGCGACTCATCGGCCTTATCTTCGTCGGTAATCGTCCAAATGTTAGGCATCGGCTCATCAGAGGTAAAGTCGGTGGCACCGGAGGTATCCAGGCTCATATCAATATCCGCCACGTCGGCATCGTCCACCTTGTGCTCATCGTTTGCGGCCGCTACCGGCTGAGCGGCGGTACCGTCAGAGGCGGTCACCCGGCGCCCGGCAAAGTAGCTGGCATCAAAGCCGGTCGCCACCACCGTAATAATCACTTCGCCGTCGAGGTCGGAGTTAATTGTCGCGCCAAAGATAATGTTGGCGTCGGGATCGGCGGCGGCGGTAATTGTCTCGGCGGCGGCGTTGATCTCGTGCATGCTCAGATCGTTGCCGCCGATAACATTAAAGAGTATGCCGCGGGCGCCGTCGATGGAAACTTCGAGCAACGGCGACTCGATAGCCTGCTGTGCAGCACTCAGCGCGCGGTTCTCGCCGCTCGCCCGGCCGATACCCATCAGCGCCGAACCGGCGTTCTTCATCACCGTTTTCACATCGGCAAAGTCAAGGTTAATAAGCCCGTGCACGGTAATGAGGTCGGAAATGCCCTGCACACCCTGGCGCAGCACCTCATCGGCCACCTTGAACGCTTCCATGAGCGGTGTTTGCCGGTCGATAGTCTGCAGCAAGCGGTCATTGGGGATAACGATAAGCGTGTCCACGGCGTCGCGCAGCTTTTCGATGGCTTCATCGGCATTCTTGCGGCGCTTCTCACCCTCAAAGGCAAACGGCTTGGTGGCAAAGCCCACGACCAACACGCCCAGTTCCTTGGCAGCCTCCGCCACAATCGGCCCGGCGCCGCTGCCCGTGCCGCCACCGGCACCAATGGTCACAAACACCATGTCGGCGCCTTCGAGCGCCTTCTTAATCTCCTCGCGCGACTCCTCAGCAGCGTGTTGGCCAACCGTCGGATCAGCGCCGGCGCCCAGCCCCCTCGTCTCGTTCTTGCCAATGTGGATTTTTTGTTCGGCCTTGGAGTGGTGCAGTGCCTGAGCATCGGTGTTTACCGCGATAAATTCAACATTCTCGATACCGGCTTCCACCATGCGGTTGATGGCCGCGCCGCCGGCCCCGCCGACCCCGACCACCTTTATTTTGGCAAATGTTTCAATCGCTGGCTCAACTACTTGTGGCATACCTCATTACTCCCTCTGATGTCCCATGTTATAGCTGCCAGTATAGCCTGCCCGCGGGGAAAGTTCAACAAATGTATCCTGGAAATTATCGTTGTGCTTTGCGCTACATAACTTTGTATGCGGCATTTCGCCGACAAGTCCCAAATTGATAAATTTTGTACTCTCGCTCGCTCCCTAGTGCAACCAGCATTAAAGCCGGGGTGTCGGCTTTGGCCGGAGGTGCTTTGCATAGAAACAGCCGTAAAGAACTTCTGACTCACCCCTTTAGGGGCGACCGTAGGGAGTCGTCAGAAGTTTAGGCTGTTTACTTGCTAAGCACCCTCGCGACAAAACGCAAGCCCCTAGCCTTTTGGCTACTTTTGGGCAATGCCAAAAGTAGCTGGCCGGTTCCCGACAGAGAGAACAGTCAATAGCGGGCTGCGATGTGGGTTCCCCTTAACCAGCTACTTCTTAAAGCGCTTAAACAGCCCCTCGACCATCCCCAGTGCCCCGGCAGCTGCTTTGCCGGCCGAGGAACCGTGACCAAGCTGAGGTACATCGGGAAGTAGCATCATATCGAGCAGCATCAGGCCCACCACCGTGCAGTACGCCGGATCTTCCACGGTGTCCACCAGCCCGCCAACCCCTTGGATTTTGCCCACGCGGGCCGACAATTGGAGTCTGTCGCGGGCAAACTCGGCAATACCGGGCAGCTTCGCCGTCCCGCCGATGATAATCACGCCGCCGGGCAGCTTGCGGGCGCGGTGAATGCGCTGCAGCTCTTTGTCGGCGTACTCCATAATCTCTTCCACCCGAGCCTCGACAATCATCTGCACGTCGTCCATCGAAAAGCTATGTGTTTGCTTGTCCAGGGTAACACTGGCGGTCGCCTTAGCAGCCTTCAGAAGCGTGGCGTGTTCTACTTTAACTTTCTCGGCGATGTCCAACTCGGTCTTGAGGCCAATCGCCAAATCGTTGGTAATGTGCTGGCCGCCCATCGGCAGCACCGCCACGTGCTGTACCTCACCATCCTCGACGACAATAAGGTTCGTCGTGCCTGCGCCGATGTCCAGCAGCACTGTGCCGGCTTCCTTGGATGCCCGGCTCATCACCGCCTCTGAGGCCGCCAGACTCGAGACCGTGTAGTGGTTGGGCTGCACCTCAGCCTTTTCGAGCGCCGCGCTCAAATTGCGCAAGTTCGGCGTCGCCGCCGTGACGATATGCGCATCCACCTCCAGGCGCACGCCTTGCATACCCACCGGGTCCTTGATGTTGGCCTGGCCGTCCACACTGTAATTTTTGGCAAAAAACTGGACAATTTCGCGGTTGGGCGGCAGCTGCACTACCGTAGCGGCTTCTTCCACACGGTAGCGATCTTCCGGCATGATCTCGCGGTTGCCCGCGCTGATAGCGATGACACCCTTGCTGTTGATACCGCTCACGTGGCTGCCGTTCACATTTACCGTCGCGCGGTTAATATGATAGCCGCTGATACGCTCCGCCTCGGTTATGGCTTGCACGACTGCCTCGGCGACATCATCGATGTGCGTGGGTACGCCCTTGCGCATTCCCTGGTTCACCGCCGAGCCGTGGCCAATAATTGACGGCTTGTTACCATCACCTTGGTCAAACATACCCACGACGCAGCGCACGCGTGAGCTGCCCACATCGAGACCTACAAAATGATTCGGCTTCATTGTCGAGTAGTATACCGCTATCGCTTGAACTATAGCAAGTTTCGAGCGCGCAAACTTTTTGTTTTAGAGGGCGCTTTGCACAGGGATCGTACGCTCGCGCCCGTGGTGCCAGCAGACTATCCTAAAGCAAAAACTACCCTAAAAACACTACACCGTCGTTATAATCTCGGCACCGTCTTCGGTGATGAGCACCGTGTGCTCAAAGTGTGCCGCCCACGAGCCGTCGGCCGTCAGGATAGTCCAGTCGTCATCGGCCACGTACACCCGCTCAGTGCCCAGCGTCGCCATCGGCTCAATCGCAATCGTCATGCCTTTGTCGAGCCACGGCCCGGTATTCGCCCGCCCATAATTGGGGATATTAGGATCCTCGTGCAGCTCGTGGCCCACACCATGGCCCACTAAATCGCGCACGATGCCGTAGTGCCAGCGTTTCAGCACAGCCTCCACGGCCGCACCGATGTCGCCCACGCGCACGCGGTCGTGCACTGCCGCAATGCCGGCCAGCATCGACTCCTCGGTGTGCTTCAGCAGCTCCACGTGCTTCTGACTCTTCGGCTCATTGGCAATGACGCTGATAGCAGCATCGGTGATCATCCCACGGTACTTTACGCCAAAATCTAGGCTCACGATGTCGCCCCCTCGCACAACCCGGTCGGCATGCGGTATACCGTGCACCACTTCGTTGTTCAGCGAGATACAAATTACATCAGGGAACCCCTGATAGTGCAGGAATGGCGGCTCACCGCCAAGCGCCTTGAGCTCACGGGCGGCCGCGTCGGCCAGTTGCTGCGTGCTCACGCCGTCAACCACCTGCGGTTTCAGTGCCTGCAGCACCGTGGCCAGCATACGCCCGCTCTCGCGCATAGCGGCCAGCTCGCTCTGGGTCTTCACTTGTGTTAACATTTTTCTTTCCTCTCCCGGCCCTACGGCTGCACTTCTTCTTGCTCTGCTGCCCGTTGGGGAGCCACTACAGCCTGTATACGGGCGTGCACCACGTCCACCGGCCCCTCGCCGTCAATTTCGCGCACCGGCACGCCGCGGTTGCGGTAAAAGTCTATGACCGGCTGCGTTTGTTCGCGGTAAATCTGCAACCGCCGTTTAATAACATCGGGGGTATCTTCGTCACGGCCCCGGCCGCTCTGCCGGCGAACCAACTCCTCCTCGGGTACACGGAACACGACAATCGTATCGATCTTGCGTTTAAACGCTGCCAAATGGTCCGTGAGCCACTGCGCCTGCCGGGTATTGCGCGGGTACCCGTCCAGCACCAGGTCCGCTGCGTCACGCAACCCGCCTAGAGCTTCCTCAAGCACTTGGTTCGTCAGCGCATCATCCATCAGTTCACCGGTAGCCAAGCGCTTTAAAACTTCCGCATTTTTTGTGGCACGGAACAGCTCGCCAGTCGACAGCCACTGCCAGCCGTTACGCTGTACCAGTAGCTTTCCCTGCACACTCTTGCCACTGCCCGGCGGGCCAAAAAACAATATCATCTGCAGCCGCCTACTCGCTGAGCCTCTCGCGGACAATCCGGGCAATCACCGCCCCGTCGGCCGACGGGCCAAGCTTCGCTTTTACCTGCCCGATCACTTGCCCCATGGCTTTTACATCCGCGGCTCCGGTGCTCGCAACTGCTGCCTCGACTGCTGCGGTAATTTCCTCCTCGCTCGCCTGTGCCGGCAAATACCGCTCGATAAGCTTTTTCTCGGTAAGTTCGGCTTCCGCCCGCTCGGGCCGGCCGCCTTTTTGGTATAAATCGGCACTTTCCTGGCGCTTTTTGGCTTCCTTGCTCAACACCGCCACTATCTCATCATCACTCAGACCCGTGTCACGCTTGTTGGCTGCCACCTTGGCATACAGTAGCGCGCTCTTGAGCCCGCGCAACGTCGTCGCGGTCGTCGAGTCCCCGCCCAGCAGCGCCGTCTTCAGGTCCTGATTTATCCGATCTTCTAACATCTAGCCATCATCCCCTGGCAACTTGACAACTAGGAACTGCATACAATGATACAGTTCGGAATGAAGCACGAAGCCCGCAAGCGAGCCGTACTCCAAGTACGGTGAGTGCGGACTGGAGTGGTTCGCCCGAAATGTGCATTGTATGCAGTTCCTAGCGTTGGCCCAGTTTTATCTTGCGCAACTTCGTGGCCTTCCGCTCCTGGCGAACGATCGCCTTGCTGCGACGGTCACGCTTGCTTACCGGCTTCTCAAAAAACTGCCCCTGTTTCACGATGGCAATCACGCCGGACTGTTGCACTTTGCGATTAAAACGGCGGAGAAGATTCTCCGTCGATTCCTTCACGTCTTTCTTGGTAACTTGTATCATCGGTAGCTATTCTAGTCTAAAGAAGTTGTATTTGCAAGTTTCGTTGCCGAAAGGTTCCCGTACTATCCCGGCTAAGACACCTCGGAAGTGCGAAATGTGCTACATCTATGAGTACACTCGCAACCCGCAAGTGCCGTGACGGGATAGTACGGGAACCCCTGATCAGCTCAGGAGGTAATCCGCTTTTGTGCGGTGCGTTGGCTCTTCAGCACAATACTCTGAAGCTCTTTAAAAATCGGGAACTGCTTGTTCGTGTAGTACACCTTGGTGTTACCCTGGCGCTCAGATATCAAGAAGCCCACTTTCTCGAGCCGTTTCAGTTCGCGCTGGATATTGCCGGCATCTTCCTTAATAAGCTTGGCCAGCCCCCGAACGTGTGTCTTAAAATCAGGATACTTCGCATAGATAACGATAATCTTGCGCCGCACACGTGATGTAATAAAGATATCCAGCATAGCAATGGCCCCTTAACTCTAACCGTAAGCCCTTATTGTTTTCCCGACAACGACTAGTATAGCGGCGATCCCCGCGTATTTCAAGGCCTTGTTTTTGGCCTATGTCAGCCCTGTCGCTTGGGTTTGGCAGGCAAATGCCAGAGGGTTTGCTAGCGCTACGGGCGCGAGTGTAATGAGCCCTGTAGAGCGCCCTCTGGCATTTGCCTGCCAAACCCCCTCTTCTACCTACCCATGCTCATCCCTCACTAAGGGCCGGTAAGCTATACTGTAAGGCATGAGGTACTACACCGTGTGGGTCCGGAGTCAGAGATACAGGGGCAATGCGCCGCTTACATACAGTTGCGATCGGTTGCTTACCACCGGCCAGATTGTCGCGGTACCGCTGCAGCGCGAGCAAGTCCTCGGCTTCGTGAGCGCAGCGGTAGCGTCCAAGCCGGCCTTCGTCACCAAATCTATAGCCAAAATATACGATCTGCCACCACTACCTGCCCAACTTCTGCAATTGGGTGCCTGGCTGCAGCGGTTTTATGCCTCCACCATTGGCACTGTCACCCAGCAACT
>DASVGU010000013.1:0-4251 GCA_036379375.1 Saccharimonadales bacterium (SeqCode) | reverse complement strand
TGTAGGCGAAAGGGCGTAACCAATGCTCATACAAGATATTTTGCCGCCAAGACAGGTCACTGTATTGCGTGACCTGTATCCGCGGGCACCGACCAAACCGATTAAGCCAGCTGTGCACCGTATAAAAGTGCACGGGTAGGCATCTGTAGCCCCAGCCGAGAGGCAAGGGGCAGCCAAGGAGCCGGTTTTTCCGCTGGCTCCTTTTAAGATCCTTGTGTGGCATATCTAATAGCCCGTACCGCTGCACGTGTGCCATGATAGTACACGTTATAGCGTTATAAGGGGGTCAGGGATATGTCGAAGAAGGTACGCGACCAGGGCCGAAACCGTAGTGAACACGCCGCTGAAAATGTAGCGCACGAGTCCAGACACGAATTCTGGCAAGAATTTATAGAGTATTGATTCCCGGCGAAGCCCCTTGATTGGGCCCGATGGTTCCGAGCGGCAGGGCTTGAAGAAGCAGCGCGGACGTAGAATCTAACGTTGCGCGCGCCGCTTGCGGCGTGAAAATGGTACTATAGACTGCATGCAGCCAGCGGTTGATATTTCTCATCTGTCTGTGGTTCTGGGCGGTGTGCCAGTGATTGAAAACGTGACAGCTGCGTTGCCGGCCGGGAAGATCATTGGCTTCTTGGGTCCGAGCGGTGCGGGCAAAACGACACTAATGCGCACCATCGTCGGGCGGCAGCGTATTACCTGGGGCTCGGTGCAGGTGCTGGGGTTGCCTGCCGGGGCAGCAGCACTGCGTTCCCGGGTGGGTTATGTTACCCAGGCACCGTCGGTGTACCGCGACCTGAGTGTGGTGGAGAACTTGCGCTACTTTGCAGCGGTAAGCGGTGCGCCGCGCAGCCGAGTTGCTGAAGTTATAAAAGAGGTAGGCTTGAGCGGCCACGAGAAACAGGTAGCCGCCAAGCTGTCTGGCGGGCAATTGTCGCGGGTAAGCCTGGCAGCAGCGCTGCTGGGGCGGCCGGAGCTGTTGGTGCTGGATGAGCCGACAGTGGGGATTGACCCGCTGCTGCGGCGTGAGTTGTGGCAGCGATTTAGAGGCCTGGCAGAGCGGGGGACCACGCTGCTGGTGTCGAGCCATGTGATGGATGAGGCAGGCCACTGTGACTATTTGCTGCTGGTGCGCGGCGGCCGGCTGCTGGCTTTTGGCACACTCGACGAGCTCAAGCATCGCACGGGCGCCAAAGACGTCGAGGAGATTTTCCTGAAATTGGTGGGGGAGAGCACATGAGCCCGCGCCGGACACTGGCTACGGCCGGGCGGGTGTTGCGGCAGTTGCGACATGACCCGCGTACGATTGCGCTCGTTATGGTGGTGCCGCCGGTGCTCATTACGCTGCTCAAATATGTCTTTAGCGGGCAAAGCGGGACATTTGATGTGGTGGCGCCGATGGTACTGGGCATTTTCCCGCTGATCATTATGTTTATCGTCACGTCGATTGCGACGCTGCGCGAACGCACAAGCGGGACGCTGGAGCGCATTATGACGCTGCCCATGAGCAAGCTCGATTTTATCCTGGGCTACGCGCTGGCGTTTGCGTTTTTGGCGCTTATCCAAGCGTTGATTGCCAGCGGCGTGGTGCTGGGGCTGCTGGGTGTAAGCGTGCAGGGCGGTGCGCTGGAGATTATCGTCACCGCGGTGTTGTCGGGGGTACTGGGCATGGCCATGGGACTGTTCGTGAGCGCCTTTGCGGCAACGGAGTTCCAGGCAGTGCAGTTTATGCCGGCATTTGTGTTCCCGCAGCTGCTGGTGTGCGGGTTTTTCGTGCCGCGCGAGGCGATGGCAAAGTGGCTGCAGTGGCTGAGCGATATCCTGCCAATGACGTACGTTACTGAGGCGATGCAGCATATTGCGCGTGCCAGCGGCTGGGGTGGCGGCTTTGGCCTGAACCTCATCGTTACGGCGTGCTTTATCGCCTTTTTCCTGGGTTTGGGCGCCGTTACGCTGCGCCGCCGGGAATGATAAAACCGTCCGGGGCTTCCGGACGATATGTGGGCCGTTATGGTAGCAGGGGCGAGACTTGAACTCGCGACCCCAGGCTTATGAGTCCTGTGCTCTAACCAGCTGAGCTACCCTGCCGCGTCGTCGGAACCGAGGCTTAAGCCTCGGTTTGTCGCTTATTCAGCGCCAAAAGCTTCGGCCTTTGCCTATGTTCCTCCTCTCAAAAGCCCAAACGGTCGATCCACCAGCCGGCAGACTCCCTGGTTTGGTCTTTTGGTGTAGCTGCGGATGCAGCATAACAGGGGAGATTGTAACAGATTCTAGGGCGGAGGGCTAGTGGTAGCGCCAGGCGAGGTACGCCGCAGTAAGGACACCGATGATGGTAACGACGATGCGCGGGTAGTGCGAGCTGACCTTTTGCGCGAACCGGGCGCCGAAATAGCCGCCAATGAC
The DNA here is from genome assembly GCA_036379375.1 of Saccharimonadales bacterium (SeqCode). Taxonomy (GTDB): domain Bacteria; phylum Patescibacteriota; class Saccharimonadia; order Saccharimonadales; family UBA4665; genus DASVGU01. The sequence continues at coordinate 1,851 of DASVGU010000013.1, read as the reverse complement.
ATTGCCGCCGGCGACAATGAGTCCGTAGTGCCAGTTGATGATGTGGGCGCTAAAGATGCCGGCGAGTGCCACGACGATTACTGTGATTGCGACAAGGGCTTTGATAGCGTTGAGGGTGTGGACTTCGTGCAGGGTAATCATGCCGAGCGGAACCAATATGGCGAGGCCCAGGCCAACGCTAAAGTAGCCACTGTAGATGGTTGCCAGGAACATAGTAAACGCGATAAAGAAGAATACGGTGGTACTTTTGTGGCTGGCGCGGAGGTGCTTGAGCAAATTGAAGTGCAACAGCGGCTGGAGGGCGAAAATAACCACGGACAGCAATACCAAAAATGGGACGAGCTTATCGAAGTCGCTAAACGAAGTCGTACGCAGCAGCTGGGAGCCGATGATTGTGCCACCGGCACAGGGGATGAGCAGCAGCCAGTACATTTTGGGGACCTTGGCGATGTATCGCCGATAGCTGAAGGCCGAGGCGATTTGCCCCGGGAGTACCGCGATATAACTGGTGGCGTCTGCCGTGAGGGCACGGAGCCCCACCGAGAGAAGTACCGGGAACCCAATAAGCCCGCCGCCGCCGGCAATAGCGTTCATCGCGCCTACGACGATGCCCATACAGAAGAGGATTGTGTCTGTGAGCATGGTATTTGTTTTATTTCCTTACAGGCTCTAGTGTATAGCAATCAGGCGAAAAGTTCAGGCCGAGCCTGGCGCAGGTTTTGCCAGCACGGTTCGAACAGAGGTTGGGGTAAATCGCTGAAGGTACGCCACGTGAGATTTGCTCCCTTGTCGGGCTCCATAGAACGCGCTTCGCCGGCCTTCCAATCCGCCTCGAGCCAAATGCTAATATAGTGCTTGTGCTCGTCCTCAAATATGTCGTTGGTAACGGCGAGCATACGGACATTTTGAATTTCTAAGCCGACTTCTTCGCGGACTTCCCGCCTGGCGCACGCCTCGAATGATTCACCGAACTCCAAGTGGCCACCCGGAACGCTCCATGTGCCGTGGCCGTGCGATCCAATCCGTTTGTGCACGAGAAACTTACCGTCTTTCCAGATAAAGCACGCGACGCCGACCCTAGGGCGATTATCTGAAGCATCCATTTAGAGTAATTGTACCATCTCCGCGTTTTTAGGCTCGTCGGCGCCAGTTACGGCCGTGCCGGGATAGATTGTCATGTAGAATTTCTGCCAAAACGTGCCGTGGCCGACCACCAATATCGTGTCGTATGGCAGCGTGCGGATATATTCGTACGCCTGACGGGCACGCTTGGCCACCGCGTTCATGGTCTCGGCGTCGGACAGACTGTCCAGGTCGATAGTGTCGTCCCAGGATCGCCCAGCGGCCGATCCGAAATTGCGCTCTACAAGTAAGCCGCTGAGTTCTATCTCTTCCGCCGGATAATCGATTGCCCGAGCGATGATTTTGGCGGTTTCATGGGCACGGCTGAGAGGTGATGAGATAATATGACCGATACCCAGATGCTTGGCTTGCCGGGCTGCTGCTTCGGCTTGTTTTACCCCTAAGTCGGTCAGCGGTGTGTCAAGCAGGCCGGCGTACACTCGCTCGACATTGGCGCGGGACTGCCCGTGCCGCACGTAATAGAGGTGCTTCATAACCCTGCCTGTCTGTTGTGGGCGTACCACGTGGCGAGTTGCTCCCAGGCACCGGCGCGGCGTTTGAGACGATCGGGCGCGTGCTCTCCGCCATTATCGTATGTTTCGCTCACGGTCAGACCATCGTCACCGTCCAGCACGATGGTTTTTAATATCGGCGGCCCTGAGTTACCGCGTGCTTCGTGTATGATCATGCCGGGTATATCGTGGTGGAACACCACTGTTTCGATGTCGT
>DASVGU010000012.1:0-10124 GCA_036379375.1 Saccharimonadales bacterium (SeqCode) | reverse complement strand
TGGCTAAGATGCTGTATAGCGCGGTGGCGTACGGATCAAGCTTGCGGCTGTTTTTGTGGCTGGTCATAGGTTTGAGCGCGGCGATCGGTCTGGATTTGTTTGTGCGTGTGGCCCCGGTACTTTTTGGGATTATCGTGGTAGCAATCGTGTTGTGGCTCGGCTTTGCCTGGATGCCCAGCACCCGGCTTACTGCCTACGGTGCGCGTATTGCGGTGTGGTGTACGCCGGCTGCGGTGCGGCTGCTGGGGTTGCTTAACCCGCTGTTTTCCCGCGTAACCGCGTGGTGGCATCGCCGCGTGCCCATCTTGCGCCACAGCGGCCTCTACGAACAGGAGGATCTGGTGGAACTTATAGAACGGCAGAAGGCGCAGCCGGATAACCGGATTGCCGCCGAGGTCCTGGATCTCATGCTGCACGCCCTGCACTTCAATGAGCGTTTCGTACGCGATGTCGTGACGCCGCGCAAAAGCGTCAGGGCGCTGTCGGCCCGGGCAATGGTTGGCCCGGTATTGCTTGATGAGCTCCATGCCACCGGGCACACGCGCTTTCCGGTGTACGACAAGTCGCCGGACAACATCGTGGGCACGCTGCAGCTTATGACGCTGGATGAAGCCAAGGCCGGCGGCAAAGTCAGCAGCTACATGGACCGCAGCGTGGTGTTCTTGCACGAGGCCGACAGTCTGGCCGAGGCGCTGCAGGCCGTGTATCACACCAGGCAGCAACTGTTCGTAGTGGTAAACGACTTTGGTGAGTATGCGGGCGTGGTAACGCTCGAAGATGTGCTGGAACAATTGGTTGGCCGCCCGGGGCACACCGGGTTTAGCGCCCACCGCAGCCGTGAGGCGGTTGCCGCCAAGCATACCGCCCATGAATCCTCCCAGGAAACGTCCGAGGTGCTCCTGCCGGCTGCGCCCGCACTTAAAAGTGAAGAAAATACGTCCGAATCTGCCAAAACAGTGGTAGAATAGAGCTGAACATGGAACGGCTCGATAACTCCAATATGAATCTACGGTCGGCGCAGGACTAGCCGGTACTGGTTCCGCGTGCATTCGACCGCTTGCAGCCGTCTCTACCATCTAATTTAGGAAAAATTCATGAGAACACTTGCAAAGGACACTGTTTCTGCCTCCGGCCGAAGCGTCACCGTCAAAGGCTGGGTGAACTCAAGGCGCGACCACGGCGGCCTGATTTTTATTGACCTGCGTGACCACACCGGCGTGGTGCAGCTGGCTATCCGCCCGGAGCAAAGCGAAGCGTTTAAGTTGGGTGAGGGCTTGCGCGACGAATTCGTGATAAGCGCCACCGGCCAGGTCGCCGACCGCGGAGAGGGGCTCAGAAACCCCAACTTAGCTACCGGTAGCGTGGAAATCAAAGTTGATCAGCTCGAGATTTTAAACCGCAGTGAAGCCCTGCCTATCCAGATAGAAGGTACCGCCCAGGCCAACGAAGAACTGCGGCTGAAGTACCGCTTTTTGGACCTGCGCCGCCCTAAAATGCAGCGTATGCTGAAAAAGCGCGCCGAATATTACGCTGCCATGCGCAAGTACGTTGAAGAGCGCGATTTTGTCGAAGTAACCACCCCGATTCTCGCCAATTCTAGCCCCGAAGGCGCCCGCGACTTCCTCATTCCCTCTCGCGTGCACCCGGGCAAATTCTACGCCCTGCCCCAGGCCCCGCAGCAGTTTAAGCAGCTGCTGATGGTCGGCGGCGTACCGCGCTACTACCAACTGGCCGCCTGCTTCCGCGATGAAGACCCGCGGGCCGACCGCTTGTATGGTGAGTTTTATCAGTTGGATCTCGAAATGTCGTTTGTCGAAGACGGCGAAGAAGTGCGCAGTACCATGGAGCCGCTCATCAAACAGTTGGTGACGGATTTTGCCGGCAAAAAACTATTTACTGAAGATATTCCACGCATCTCGTACACCGAAGCCATGGAGCGTTACGGCACCGACAAGCCGGATCTGCGCTTCGGCATAGAACTTACCGAGCTTACCGAAGAACTGAAAGATACTGAATTTGGTGTCTTTAAAAACGCCGAATGTGTCAAAGCTATTTGCGTGAAGGGTGCTGGCGAACTCAGCCGCTCACAGATAGATAAATTCACCGAAATCGCCAAAAGCGAAGGTGCCGGCGGTCTGGCGTATCTCACCTACAAAGACGGCGAGATACAGTCTCCCATTGCGAAGTTCTTAAAATCTGGAGAGCTGGAAGCTATCAAAAACAAACTGGGCGCGCAAGATGGCGACATCGTCTTCTTTGGTGCCGATAAGCGCAGCACCGTCAACAAGGTGCTGGGCCGCTTGCGCAATGAATTCGCCGACCATTTTGAGCTCAAAGACCCTGGCGTCATCGCGCTGTGCTGGATTGTTGACTTCCCGTTCTACGAACTGGACGAAAAAACCGGCAAGCTGGATTTCGGCCACAACCCCTTCAGTATGCCGAAGGGCGGGCTGCAGGCACTCGAAAGTGCACAGACCGACGAAGAAAAGCTGAAAATCGTGGCCGATCAGTATGACATCGTACTCAACGGCTACGAGTGCTGTTCTGGCGCAGTACGCAATCACAACCCGGAAATTATGTATAAGGCATTTGGGATTTTAGGCTTTGACAAAGAATATGTCGATAGTCACTTCGGTGCGATGATAAACGCCTTTAAGTACGGTGCTCCGCCGCACGCCGGCTGCGCCTTTGGTGTCGACCGCATGTTTATGGTACTCATGGACGAGTCCAACATCCGCGAAATCGTCGCTTTCCCTAAAAACGGTTCCGGCGTCGACGTCATGATGCAGGCCCCCAACACCGCTGCTATCGAACAGCTCGACGAACTCAACCTCCACATCGTGGAGCACTAAAAGCGGTGTAATGACATCCGCCGTACTATCACTCGTAGGTATTTTAGGGATTGTCGCTCAGCTGGCGGGCGCCGCATACCGAGACACTCATCGCCTGGCTGCTGGGCGGGCTCGGCGCGTTGTGTGCCGTTGTTGCCAAGTGGTCGTTGGACCCAGTTGAGATAGCCTATCTGGTATATTCATTCCTGGCCAACTTTGTACTGGTGGCCATAATTTTCTATCGCCGCTAGCGGCTCACTGAATCGTGAGATCCTACAGGCTGCGGCTGTTAGGAGTAGGTTAAAAGCCAAAAGTGCACGGCTCACGGCCGATGTTTCTTTGATTTTTTCTACGCTTGTTGGGGCTGATTTCTAACCGCTTCGGCCAGCTGGTCTAGCTTATATGCCATCACGGCGAGCTCGCCGGGCAACTGTTTGGCATCTGTCGGCGCGGTTACGGGTTTGTGCTTGGCACTTGCCAGAGTTTGCCGGCCATACATCGCAACAGCAAAGGGCCGGTCCTGTGCGAGTCCCGCTCGAACGACGTCGACCGCCCGCGAGGCGTAGGTGTTACTCGTAGTCATACCCACGGCCGTATCAGTATCGCCGTGTGCAGTCAGATACTCCGCCATCAGGCGCATCACCGTGGCCGTGTCCGGCTGGAACCTATAACTACCATCCGCTTCCACCTGCCGGTCAATACGCAGTCGCCATACATCCTTGCCGTTTTGTGTACCGATTTTCTCCAGCTGCCCGGTGGGTTCTGCGACAAATGGATTACCCTCCGAGACAGCGTAGCCAAAGGGCAACACTTCGGGCTGCTCCAGCGCTTCAAAGCCGGGCTGCCGGGTAGCTACAAGCTTAGCTACATCATATTCAGTCTGATCAGCAGCTATATCGTCCGGGGTAACATGCATAACGTCTTGCTGAAAGGCCCGCTCCTCATCAGTGGTGCGGCGATACGGCGAGCCGGCATATACGATGGTTCCCGCGTTGCTGCTGCCAAGCTCTGCTTCAGCAGCGATCTTCCACACCAAACCACCCTCTTTGATATCCACGTGGCCGGGCCTTAAGCCCTGCTGCTCAAGTGTCACATCCTGTTCACCACCGATTCCGAAACGGCCGGCAATCTCGCGCAGCCGGGCCTCGTGCTCGCTGTCAAGTTGTAGTTCGGGCGTGTTCTCACGCGCCTCTCCAGAAGCCTGGGTCGGTAGTGTCAGTACCGATTCCCATGGGGCGCTGCCATCTCCACCTAAAAGTTCCACGGCATCACCGATCCAGGCTCGGCGCTGCTCTATATACGCTTCTATCTGAGTGCGCAAAGGTTCTTGTGGTTGCGATCCGGTGAATTCATGTGTCATGGGTGAGCTCCTTTAGAGGTTATTTTATACTTTTTACATCCAGAAGTCGAAAGCCACAGATAGCCAAAGGCATCGCATAATAGGCAGTCTGGAATTATGACTCGTAGTCTTCTATAACAAGCTTTTTGCCGGAGCGGGTGATGACGACGCGCTGGCGTTCCTGCCATTTCAGCTCGCGCATGATCTCAATAGGTATGCTCACCAGGTAGCTGCCGTTGCTTTTTTGGATACTTCTCACTTTTTCTTGGCCGATTTTTCGTCTTCCCATACCGGAAATTGTAACACAAGAAACCATACGATAAACCATATGGTAAATCCTATGGTTCCTGCACGGTATGGCACCAATAACATCGTACCGGCAGGCTCTTGCTGCCCGCCGGTGGACCCCCCGGCTATGTGCCGAGTAGTGTGAAGGGCTCAAGGTTCTTGAGTTGTTTGAACTGGTCGAGGGCCCAGTAGCTCATGTTGTCGGGTCCCGCCTCCGCCAGGTGTACATATTCCTGCCAGGCAAGCCAGCGGTATTCCTCGACTTCGTCGGGATTGGGCTCGGGCTCATCGCGAGTGTAGGCGGCAAACACCGGGCAAAATTCATTCTCGATAATGCCGCTGAAAGGCGGCGTGGTGTAGCGGTAGTGCGGCAGCACGCATTTGATTTGCTCCAGGTTGTGCAGGCCCAGCTCAAACTCACCGCGGCGCTTTAGTGCGTCCTCCAGCTTTTCGCCCGGCGCGGGGTGGCCGCAAAAGCTGTTGGTCCAGACGCCCGGCCAGACTTTTTTGCCCAATGCCCGGCGTGTGAGCAAAAACTTGTGGTCGGACGCACGGAAAACATAGCACGAGAATGCCAGGTGCAGCCTGGTGTGCATGTGGTGGCTAGCCAGCTTTGGCCCGGTTTCGCCTGTGGGCGTGCCATCTTCACTCACAAATACGATTTGCTCGGTTTCTATCACAGCATGATCATTATAAAATATATGGCCTCAAAAGGGCAGGGCGGCGTCCTGGCCGAAGGTTGGGCTGGATGCCCGGCGATGTATAATGGACGGAGATTTAGTACACCCGGAAACGCATACAAAACTTTGCGGGGAAACAGAAGCGGCATAAATAAACCGATGAGCGAAATGTTGGGACAGAAGATACCAAAGAACGATACCGAGGGGATCGGCTACCGGATATTTGCAGCCATCGGCCGGTTTAGTGTCAGGTTCCGCTGGCTCATCGTGGTGGTTTGGATACTCGGTGCGGTGGTAGCTGTGAAGCTGTTGCCGCCCCTGAGCAGTGCCATTCAGACAAACAACAGCAATTTCTTGCCGGCCAACTCACTCACCGAGAAAGCGCTGAAAATATCCGAGGCCTTTGGTAATTCGACCAGCGCGAACCCCGTGCCGGTAGTCATCGCGGAAAAATCCGGCGGAGTGTTAAGTGCGGCCGATCAAGGCAGCATCAGCCGGCTGCAGGCCGACCTGGCCCGGCTGCCCAAGGTAAAGGCGGTGAAGGATGCGGGGCTGTCAAACGATGGCAAGGCGTACGAACTGGTGGCGCTTATCAATGCCAGCGGCAGTATCAACCCGACCGATGCCATAGGTAGCCTGCGCAGTGCCATTGCCCAGGCGAATTTACCGGTCGGCCTGGAAGCTCACTTGGCTGGCGATTTGGCTGCCGCAGCCGACAACAGCAAAAAGGCCGGTACCTCCAATACCGATCTCGAGCTGGGCTCGGTGATATTTATTATTGCCCTGCTGCTGGTAATTTTCCGGGCGCCGCTGGCGCCGCTCATTACGCTTGTTCCCCCGCTATTCGTAACGGCTATTTCCGGGCCGCTCATCGGCGAGCTGGCCCGCCACGGGTTGAAAGTTTCGTCTATCACGCAGCTGCTGCTGACGGTGTTGATTATTGGTGCGGGGACCGACTACGGCCTGTTTTTGATTTTCCGTGTCCGTGAGGAAATGCGCGGCGGCCTGACCAAAAACGATGCGATTGCCCGGGCACTGAGCCGCGTGGGCGAGTCCATTACGTTTTCGGCTGCCACGGTGATTGCGGCGCTGCTGTCGCTGATGCTGGCATCGTTTGAGCTGTATTCCGATCTGGGCGCGCCGCTGGCCATCGGTATCGGCCTGATGCTCGTCGCGGGGCTGACGCTGCTGCCCGCCTTGCTGGCAATTTTCGGCCGGGCGGCGTTCTGGCCCTCCAAACGGTACAAACCCAACAGCAAAAGCGGCTTTTGGGGCCGGATCAGCTCCTCGGTCGTCCGACGGCCCGTGGCCGTTTTGATTGCCGGAATTGTGGTGTTTGGCGGCCTGGCTATATCCGTTACCGGCTACAAGGCGGCCGGCTTTGGCGGGCAGACTGGTGCTCCGGCGGGCAGTGACTCGGCCGCCGGCAATGCTTTGCTGGCACGGCATTTTCCCTCCGGCAGCGCTAATCCCACCGGCGCGCTGTTCGTGCTGCCCCAGACCGTTTGGCAAAATCCCGCTCCGGCCTTCGCCATCCAGGCAAAGCTGGCGGCCGCCCCGGAATTTAAAGCGGTCAGCGGCCCGTTTGGCTCTGGTGCCGGTGCACTTACCCCAGCTAAGATTGCCCAACTTTACCAGCGGCTCGGACCGCCCGCCCGGCTGCCGAAAACATATCCGGCCCAGCTTGCGGGCAGCGGCGTGTCACCGCTCGTGTACCAGGTCTACCGGCAGCTTGTGAACTACATCAGCCCGAGCGGCAAAATTGTCCAGTACGAAGTGGTTCTGGCTGCCGGAGACCCGAACTCCACGGCTGCCATGAACGCCACACCGGCCGAGCGGGCTCGCGTCGACGCCATTGCGAAGGCCTCGGGTGCCGTCAATAGCGGTCTGGCCGGCGAAGCGCCCGCCCTCTACGACATCAACCACATTTCCAACAGCGACCTGGTGCGTGTCATACCCATCGCCGTCCTGATTATCGGCGTGCTGCTGGCTATTTTGCTGCGCAGCCTGGTGGCGCCGCTGTATCTCATCATATCAGTGGTGATGTCGTACCTGGCGTCCCTGGGCCTGGCGGTGCTGCTGTTTATTACGCTGGGGCACGAGAGCGGCCTAACCTTTGTGCTGCCGTTTTTGATGTTCATCTTCCTGCTGGCGCTGGGTGAGGATTATAACATCTTGGTTATGACGCGGATTCGCGAGGAGGCCCACGGCATGCCGCTGCGCCAGGCTGTATCGCAGGCCCTCACCACCACTGGCACCACCGTTACGTCGGCCGGATTGGTGCTGGCCGGTACATTTGCGGTGCTGGCCTTTGTGGGCGGCGCGGGCGATGCGCAGATACGGGATATCGGCGCCGGACTGGCGCTGGGAATACTTATGGACACGTTTCTGGTGCGCACGCTGATAGTGCCTTCCATTGTCGTGTTGCTGGGCAAGTGGAACTGGTGGCCCACCAGACACGGCTGGTCGGAGTAGATCTGGCTGGTTACCGCAGGTACGGCGTATATACAGTAACGTATTTCTAGAGAATAGGCCGTGTAAATCCATATGGTAAACCGTAGGATTTACCATATGGATTATAGGGACAGTTTAGTTTAGGCCAGACAGTTCTTTGTCGATTATACTGGCCGTAGAGAGGCGCGGCACTGTAGATAAATAAGTTTCTGATAGTGCTTCATCGTTTTCTTCCATAAGATCTCTGTAGCCCTGACGCATACACCGTAGCAGGAAGGCGAGTTGCTTCAGCGCTTTTACCTCGGTGGCTGGTATTGCGGCTGCCGGTTCCAGCGACCAGCCCTCGAATACGGCCGCATCGTCCTCTGTGGCGCCGTTGGGCACACGAAATACGAACTGGCGCGCATGCTTGCCCAGACAGAGTTCGATTCCGGGATGGTCTCCTATATCGTCGATTCTTAGTGCGACGTGCCCCGGCTCGGTATACGGGACGAGAAAACCTCCCGGGCCCTTTATCCAGGGCAGATTAGAGAGCGATGCGCACTCTGTCTCGTTGATACATAGCGGCGGCGTTTCGTGGATTATTAGGTCAATCTCATTGTCCTCATCACCATCACAGTCACCATTATCCTCGGCATCGTCGGGCTGCCCGGGTGTGTCGTCTGGCGGCGTGTCGTCTAGATCAAGCGGTGACCCCTCGTCCATGTATGCACCTAAGATTTCGCGTGCTGTCCAGCACAAACTGTCCGGCAAATGCTCGGGCCGCTCCACGAAAAAGCCGCCCTCTACTGTAATAGTCTGCATACGTATAGATTATACATATACAACGAATTTGCAAATACCAAAATCATTGTGTCTTATACTCTGTTGTGTGTTGCTGTTTTAGGTAGCCCACCGTTTCCGGTATAAAAACAGCGTGCTTTCTCTAAAAAATGCACGCTGTTTTCTCTGCGTCCACAGGTAAGATGTTACCAGTGAAAGGTTTGGCCGAGGATCCAGATCGTACCCGCGGCGGCCAGGAAGAATAATCCCAAACCTACCGGTGAACCCCAGCTGAACCAGCTGCCCCATGAGCGCCAGTATTTCATGTGCTCGCCCATGTAGCCTTCGTATTTCTGCATATCCTGCAGACTGACATTTTGGTATTTCATGTCAAGCTCCCAGTTAATTCATTGAATGCGTGTGCGAGATGTGCCTGGCTCGACCTGCCCAGTCAATCTAGTACGTTCGTGGAACCCTGACGGCTGCTGTCCGATCATGTCGTTCGCCCTGGTTTAGTGGCGCATGATGTGGTAGTGGACACCGTATTAGATATCATATAAACATTATTTGCGTTTTGGTGCAACTCCTTGCCGAGGGGTAGTATGAATATATTTCTCAAATATATTCATAGTTGCAAGGGTCAGAAAGCGGTATTTAGCCAGATGATATTGATTTCTATACATAAAAGTGGTATAACATACCTATAATGAGAGCTAGTTTTGACACTGGTGTCGCCCGAGATTTGATGGTGCGGGAGCGCGTAGACGTGCCGGTGGGCGACCGCGTAACGGATCTCGGTGATAGCATAGCCCTGCATACTGCTACCTATGAGTTGGGCGAGGGAAAGTTTACTAATGTATATGATCTCTCGGCCGATGTAACAGAAATATGTCCTGGCATAAAATCGCACAAGCAGCTTACTAGTGTCTACGATTATGCCTTGGCTAACCAACGCATTAAGGCCGTATGCAACGGTGGATTTTTCTTTCTTGCGGACCAAACTAGTGCCGTCCCCAGACAGCTCGACCTAAACCTATCTTTGGCAAATGGCGTACTACGCAACCTGCCAGTTGTGGACCGTGAAGCTGTTCTGATACGCAACAATAGACTAAGCGCCGAATATATTAAGGCGTTTGGGATCATGAGCTTAGACGGTGCAGAGATTAGTTGGTCGGGCTCCCTGACGGAACATGATAGCGACGTAAAAGTTTATGGCAACGGTAATAGCATTATTACGCACGTTTACAGCGAGGACACAGGTAGCAAGCGCGCACTGGACGAGGCGTCGCGGTTTACGCCAAGCATTTACGAAGATGACACGGTAGACGTTGGCTTTATACGGCGCAGGGATGGTGTGTTTGTGGGCAGAGAGTCTAGTAGAATCGGCGGGGTAGATATCTTTGCACACGACGTTGTACTGCGTATGCCAGAACGCTTCATGCATCGTAAATTACCTAAAATGCGAGTGCATTCCATAGGCGACAGAACGTTAAGCGGTTTACAGGGAGCAATGTCGGTGGGGCCTATGCTAGGTGAGGCTGATTTTGAGAATCATCAGATTAACAGAGATAAATCGCTCGGAGGCAAACCCCCATTTATAAACGTGCCTATTGCTAGAGTTGCGCTGTATGGGTCAGATAACAACAGAGTACATATATGTTTGCTTGACGGTCGGCCAGGTAGCCCTACGTTTACTGGAGTTACACCGGACCAGGCAGCGAATATCATAAATAGCAAAGATGATGTTGTTTGGGGATGTTTTCTGGACGG
>DASVGU010000011.1:0-3442 GCA_036379375.1 Saccharimonadales bacterium (SeqCode) | reverse complement strand
TGAACTGTTGACTGGATGAGTAGTACGTACCTACACTCTTGCACCGAGTAGTGCGTGGAAACTAGCGCCTAGCATTATATATCCGCTTGGCGGCCAACAGCTGTTAATTTTTATGGTTTTGCCTCGATTGCTCGGATTTTTTGGCTTTTTGGCGTTTGGATTTGGCATGTTGGCGCCACAGTTCGAAGCCGCCGGCCTGTGCGGCGTTGAGGGTCGCCCAGGAGGCTAACACCACATTGGGCCCGGGTATGAGCAGAGCTGCTCCGCCGATTGCCAATGCGCCCAGAGCGTTTATATTGCGTCCGAAGCGGCTAAGTCGCTCGGAAGCTGATGTGTGCTGCGGTTCCTCACGTGTCATAGGTATAGTATAGCCGGTAACAGAGTGGGCTGGTATGATGGAAACTATGACCGAGCGCATACCACTTACCCCAAAAATTGTGTTAGCTGTAGGCGCCCATGCCGACGATATTGACTTCGGCGCTTCGGGCAGTGTGGCCAAGTGGGCGAAAGAAGGCGCAGAGGTGCACTATTTGATCATTACCGATGGCAGTAAAGGATCTGCCGACCCGGGTGTAACGGGGGAGGAATTGATTGCCATCCGGGAGCGCGAGCAGCAGGAAGCGGCGGCGACGCTGGGCGCCAAGCAGGTGCACTTCCTTCGCTACGAGGATGCGGCGCTGGAGGTGACACAGGCGCTCAAAAAGGACATTGTGCGGGTTATTCGCCAAGTGCGGCCTGATACAGTGGTGGTGATGGATCCCACGTTCGTGTATTCCAGCGAGACAGGGTTTATTAACCATCCGGATCACCGAGCGGCCGGCCAGGCGACGCTTGATGCAGTGTTTCCGCTGGCGCGCGACCACCTGTCTTTCCCCGATTTGTACACGCGGGAACATCTGAAACCGCACAAAGTCGCGCACGTGCTGCTGATAAACCTGGACAGGCAGAACTTCTTTGTGGATATCAGCGGCACGTTTGAGCTAAAAGTAGCGGGACTAATGAAACACGCGAGCCAAGTGCTGCCTGAGGATCGCCTGCGCCCGATGCTTGAACAGCGTGCTGCCGTGACCGGCGGCCGGTGCGGCGCGAAATACGCCGAGGGGTTTGTGCGCATCGACTGCATGCCGTAACCGGCCGGCTCGTGAATGCCCGGGCTGCAGGGTGATTTTTGCAGTATAATGGCCTAAAGATCATGATTCCCGTACTTCTTGCTTGTGCTACGTTTGTGTCGACGCTGCTCGGTGGTATTGCCGGGCTGAAAAACCAGGACCGATTGCACCGTTTTCTGGGGTATACGGCTGGCGTGTTGCTGGGTGTGGTGGCATTTGACCTGCTGCCCGAGATTTTTAAGGTGCTGGAAGGCGAGCGGCGCGGTGCTACAGGGGTGATGGTGGCATTGGTGTGCGGGTTTTTGCTATTTCATATCGTTGAGAAATCAATTCTGATTCACCATAGCCAAGAGGCCGATTACGAGGTACACCACCATCCTGATGTCGGTGTGGCGAGCGCGCTGGCGCTGTGCGGGCACAGTTTTTTGGACGGCGTCGGGATAGGGTTGGGATTCCAGGCAAGCACCACTGTGGGTATTGCGGTTGCTATCGCGGTGGTGGCCCATGACTTTGCTGACGGACTCAACACGGTAAATCTAATGCTGGCCAACAACAATAAATCGCGCCGGGCTTTTGGCTTCCTGCTGCTGGATGCCGTCGCGCCGGTACTCGGGGCGTTGAGCACACTGCTGTTTAGCATCTCAAACAACCTTCTGGTGCTCTACCTGGGCTTCTTTGCGGGCTTTTTGCTGTATATCGGGGCAAGCGAAATCCTGCCCGAGGCCCACAGCAAACACTCGTCGTACCAAACTATCGGCATGACTGTGCTCGGGGTGGTGTTTATGTTCGTGGTCACGCGGTTTGCCTGAAACTGCTATAATAACAGAGTGAATTACAGCCGATACCCCTCACCGCCAAGGCAAGTCAAACATCGCTGCAAGCTACTGCCGGTATTACTGATACTGCTTGTGGTACTTGCTGCCGGTGGCACGTACGCGTGGCATAAGCATGACCGGTCCGCAGTGGCGGATGGTACGACGGTTGCCGCCAACATGTCCGATAAACAAACGGCTAGTACGCAAGCCGCCTCACCGGCCGAGTCTGCCGCAACGGCGTGCGCGGGCAACAGCTTAAACCAGAATGTCATTGTGAGCATTGCTAAACGGCACATGTGGGCCTGCGACGGCAACCGGCTCGCTTACAATTCCCCGGTGGTGACCGGTATCTCATATTTGGCGGCCGATCTGACCCCAGTTGGCACGTACAAGATTTATGCCAAGGAAACGAACCAAGTGCTGAAAGGCTGCGACACCACCGGCTGCTGGGATGACCCGGTGAGCTACTGGATGCCGTGGCTGAGCAATCAGTACGGCGTGTACGGCTTCCATGACGCGACATGGCGCAAGCCGAACGATTTTGGCAATATCAGCCCCGATTCTCCTAACGCATCGCACGGCTGCGTGGAATTGCCGCTCGCGACAGCGGCGTGGCTCTATAACTGGGCGCAAGTCGGCACCACGGTCACTGTTGAAGCGTGAGCTTAAAGGGGTCTCCTGCGCTGACCACCCCAGGAAATGATACAATAGCCGTATGATTGTTGCGGTTGTGGTTTTAGGGGTGCTCGTGCTCGTGCTGATCGGGCTGCTTATGCGTTCGCAGATAACACCGAAGACCGATAGCGCCAACGCGTTGCTGCTCAAAGAAGATCTCAAAACGCTCAGTGAGGATATTACCAAGCTGAAGGATGGTATGCAGACGCAGATCAGCGAACGGCTCGACAAGAACCAGGCGATGATGCGCGAGAGTATGAGCAAGCAATTTGCGGCCAGCAGCAAGATTATTGCCGAAGTGACAGAGCGTCTAACCAAGCTGGACGACACCAACAAGCGTGTGGTGGACGTAGCAGGCGAGCTAAAAGTGCTCCAGAACGTGCTGCAGAACCCCAAACAGCGCGGTGTGCTGGGCGAATATTATCTCGACCAGGTTCTCAAGAATGTGCTGCCGCCGGACCGCTATAAACTGCAATGCAAGATTGGCAAGACCGACAACGGCCTGGAGCTGATTTGCGATGCGGTGATAATACTGGACCAGGGCAAAATGCTGCCGGTAGACAGCAAATTTAGTTTGGAAAACTACAACCGGCTGCTGGAGGCCAAAGATAAGACCGAGCGCGAAACACTAGCCAAAGCGTTCAAGGCCGACCTCAAGGGCCGCATCGACGAAACTGCCAAGTATATCCGGCCCAAGGATGGTACCATGGATTACGCCTTTATGTTTATCCCGAGCGAGGCGATTTATTATGATCTGCTGGTAAACAAGGTGGGCATGACGAACACGTCGGCCCGCGATCTTATCGAGTACGCGTTCCGCGAGAAGCACGTGATTATCGTGAG
>DASVGU010000010.1:0-9378 GCA_036379375.1 Saccharimonadales bacterium (SeqCode) | reverse complement strand
GGCGGTGTCGATAGCTTTGCGGCCGCGGAAGACGTGGGCTACCTGCGGTGCATGCCCAAGCAATGCGCTAAGCTCGGCGTGAGTGCGGCGCCTGATGTAGTCCTCCAGTATACCGGTAGCGGTGAAGAGTGTTATCACGGTAATGGCCACCCAATATTGCCGGAAAACCACGGCGCTCACGGTAGCTGCGATAGGTAAAATGTTGACGCTATAGTGCCCGCTGCGCACGTCGTACCACATATCGACGAGCGGCGGTATAGCGAGCAGCAGTGATGCGATGCCGAGCACCCAGCGGGTGACCACTACGGGGCCGAATAATTGGAACCCTAATCCTATAAGAATGATCACTATCGCTGCGCCACCACGCCAATAGCGCACCGTGTATTGCCAGGACTTTTTAAGCATGTCGCCAACACTCCGAGTAATTTCCGTATCATTATACCAAGTCATACCGAGTCGTGTACGTATTGCCGGCAGAATGTCCTCTGCATTTAAGGGCAGTTGCTCGCCGCGGGCTTTGTTGCTCGCCTGGAAAAAACTCTTTAGCTGCCGGGAAGTGTAACAAGCTTGGCGGGGTTGGAGGAGTCCGGTTGCCGCAGATAGTCTTCGCGCAGGGCGATAGGGATATTCGCGAACTGGACAAAGAAAGCTATAACCATGGCAATCAGAAATATGTTGCGTGCCAACGTGAGCGACCGCAGGTTAAACGCAGTAAAGTACCAGCTGAGGAAAAGTAGAAAGGGTGTCGCCGATACGACGAGATAACTGGTGAGGAAGAGCGGGCGGGGGACTAACCAGCCCAGTCCGAGCATGATGATAACAGGGGCAGTTGCTGCCCACACGGCGTATTGGACACCGACAGGCGGCCGGACATACTTCTGGACTGCCAGCAGTGATAAGATTACCAAAAACGGCCAGAAGGCGATGATAAGCGTGGTGATTACTACCGATTGGAATCCGAATAAATACTGGACATAGATGATGAATGCGTTCGTTGCTGATGGCCGGCTGGTGTAGGGCAGATTGGACCAGTAAGTCGTGTGCGCCGAGCTGTAGTGCAACCAGAGCACGAAAGCAGTGGCAAATACAGCCAGGCACAAGCCGAGCCCGACGCGCTTCCACCCCCTGAATTCGCGGTGTTTTATAATGGCAAATACCCCTTGCAGGGCCAGGATGAGCGCAAAGAAATAGTGCACGCCCAAACCTGCCAGTCCGCTTATGATGTAGCCGGTCCACAACCACCACCGTGCTCGTTTGAACAGCTCGACAAAAAGGTATTGGTTGATAAGTGCCACCAGTAGCAGCAACGGGTACATTGTGGCTCGGCTGTTGTACCACAGGATGAATGGAGACAGGCCAACAAGTGCGGCTGCCGTCAGACCGACTCGTCGGTTGTCCGACATTTTTTTGCCGACGGCGTAGGCGACAAGTATGGTGAGCAGCAGGCAGATGAACGAAAGCAGGCGGGCGTTATCGAGGCTCGGGACCGTGATATGTATAAATCCGCTGAGCAGCAGGTAGTAGAGCGGCATCGGATCATCGGGCGAGCCGTACGTGGCCACGGGGTGCACGGACCCGCTCGCGAGCTGCAGACTGTACTGTTCCTGGTAGTTGACCCCGGAATGCCATAAAAAAATCAGCCACAACGCGCTGGCTGCCGCCATAATGGTAAGCAGTCCTAAGAATATAGGGAAACGGCGCGAGCGAGGCGGCATTTGCATGGACGCCGCATCATCCATTGGTTACCTTCTCGGCAGGCAAGTCTACACTGGTGCCCGGCAATTTATCGGCTAGGCGCTCAGACATCGCAGCTCGGATAAAAGGCAGAAACATGAAGACGTAGAGCAGACCCCACGAGGCGTTGGTGATGAGTGAGCTGCTTAATCCGTGCTGATACGCCGACCAGGCGATGCCCACGACGACCGCCACGATGTAGAGGATGTGCAGGGTTACGAGTTTGAGGTAACTTGCGTCGCTGCGCTCCTTACTTGTCACCTGGAAGACTTTCCCGCGGCGGAACAGCGTCGCGAGGAATGCGCTTGTGTAAATGGGCCACGATGCGATCGAAAATGAGATTGCCCGGAACGAAAACGAGAAGTTGCTGAGCAGTTGCAGGCTGTACAGCGTAAGGAAAATGTAGGGCACGAAAATGAGCGCGATCGACATAGTGGCGGCACTGATCGGAATCATATTACCGTAGAAATAAAACAAGGGCAGTGCAGCATCGATGAGCACAACGATCCCCGTCAGGTAAAAGGTGACAGATGCCAGATACTGGACCCGTTGGCTGTGGCTGAGGCCTCGCATACGCAACGGATTGAACTTCCAGAGCACTTCCAGGCTGCCGCGGGCCCAGCGGAACTGCTGTTTCCAGTATTCGCCCAGATCTTCGGGCGCCATACCGCGGGCCACGATAAGCGGCACATACACCGACTTCCACCCGCGGTTGTGCAGTAGCAGTGAAGTCAGCAGGTCCTCGGTGATGCTGTCGGCACACATGCCGCCCACCTCGTCCAGTGCTGCCCGGCGTACCAACATATTCGTACCGCACATAAATAGCGAATTCGTGTGATCTTTGCCGCGGCAAATTGGCCCAAAGAAGAGCGTCTGCTGTTGCCAGGCGGCGTTGGCCACAAAACTCTCTGTGTTATTGGCGTAATACTGCGGGGCTTGCACGAATGCGACTCCGGGGTCGGTAAAGAATCCGGCTAGCCGCTTTAGGAAATACTTGCGGGGCACATGATCGCAGTCCAATATAGCCACGAATGGCGCATGGGTGCGCGTAAGCGCGTGGTTGATATTCCCGGCTTTAGCTCCGCCGGGCCTGGTGCGGGTAATACATTCTACATTGCCGCCGAGTTGTGCGGCGATCACCTCGATATCGCGCCAGTTCGGCTTGTTGGCGACGCGCCCGTCGTTAAGTATATAGACCCTAAAGTTTGGGTAATCCATCGCCTTGGCGGCCGCCACGGTTTTGTACACGACACTCACCGGTTCGCCGGCCACCGTGATATATACGTCTATCGGCGGCGTGAGCCGGGGGTCAAAATCGTGCTTGATACGTGGTTCCCAGGCGGCATGAATGAGGGTCGCCAGCTGCCAGACATGGAACACCTCGCCGAGGATAAGTGCGATGTACAGGTACATATTGCCGCGCTGGAACAGCACGAACAACCCCACGAAATACAGACAGGCCAGGAGTAGGTTGATGACGAGCAGCCGTTTGGCGGGGACAGGCTTGAGAAATGGCGAAATCATTTGTAGAGTCCCCCTGCCAGACTGGGCTTTGGTAGCAGGTGGCCGTACAGGGCAGCGCCGAACCACGCCCAGTTGTTGTCGTAATAGTTGAGTGTTTTGGTAAGGCGGTGCGTGGCCGGATCGTAGAGCGGCGCGAGCTGCGAATCATATATCGTTTTGGCGGTTTGCGGGTGAATGACGCTAAAGTAGCCGAGTGTCCCGCCGTACATCGCAGTAGACGAGTAATTAACTGCTGGCTGCCCGCTGTGGTGATATATCGCGTAGAGCTTGTGATCGTGGTTCCAGTCGTCGTCGAGCGCGCTGAATGAAGCCAGGGCATTTTTGGCGCTAGCGGTATCATTCCACGCATAGTCGAGTGCGGTTCGCCACACGACGCGCAGCGCGTCGAAGCCGAAGTCCGTATCGTGGCCCTTGGCGGCGCTTAGGCTGCCTGTTGCACGGTCTATTTGCACCCAATCGGGCGGTAGCCCGGCGCTCGCGCGTGAACCGAGCTGCTTTTGGCTGGCAGCCTGGAGTGTGGTGTACGAGTGCCCGGCTAGCTCATCCCAGGGGTGGCCTGGGTCAATTGCGGCAAATATCCGGTACGCATAAGGGGCGAAATAAGACGGATTGAGCAGCGGCGCAGGGGAGTTCTTCTCCAGATTGTCAGCCGTGAGGTACGGCTCCCCCTGGATGATTACCACTTCTTGCTCCCAGATGCTCGGAACAATCGCACTGGCAGCGGTTCCGTAGGCGGCATCGTGCCAGCGGTTTGCGGCCAGGATCAGGGCCAGGGCAATATCGGTGTCGGCATCGCTCGCCGTGTTTTGTCCGCCGTTACCT
The DNA here is from genome assembly GCA_036379375.1 of Saccharimonadales bacterium (SeqCode). Lineage (GTDB taxonomy): Bacteria > Patescibacteriota > Saccharimonadia > Saccharimonadales > UBA4665 > DASVGU01. Next base: position 5,298 of record DASVGU010000010.1, on the reverse strand, counting down.
GTGAGTATACCTTCTGTACCATCGGGACGCTTGCCCCATTGCCAGCTAAAGAGCTTGTCGCTTCGCTGCATGTGCTGGCTGGTCCACTGCCAGGTTTTTTGGAAGGCAGTTTGGTCGTCCGACCACACGGCGCGTAGCATAGTATAACTTTGCGCCTCAGAAGTTGTCGTGTTTGTGCGCGGGTCGGTTGTCTGGCCGGTGTTTGCGTCCCAGTAGTGCTGTTGGTAATTTTGCCAGAGGGCAGCTGCAAGTGCCGCAGGAGTTGCAGGTGGGCTGGATGAGGTGTTACTCCGGGTGCGCAGGAGTAACAGTGCGACCACGGCCGCAATGGCGATAATGACACCTACGATCAAGGGGCGTGGAAATTGCTTCATGAATACCCCACCAATCTGTTACGTTCAGTATCTAGCCTACCGGGCCGCGCTGTGAAGAACAGTGAACTATCTTACCCTGCCCGGCCGCAGCAGGGTTGCTACCGTAGCCTAGGGGGGCATTAAGCATGTCTCGGTCTCCCCCATGTGTGTAAGGGTATTTCCCCGCAATATCACTGGTTGATATAAAAAGCCCAGGTTCAATGCCTGGGTTTTTTATATGGGGCGAGCGATGGGACTTGAACCCACGACCTTCTGGACCACAATCAGACGCTCTAACCAACTGAGCTACGCTCGCCTCGTCCTCTCAAAATTCCAATCGGTCGACTTCGCTCCCTGAATTGGAATTTTGGTTTTGGCTGCAAAAAGTTGCAGAAAACAGAGGTGATTATACTGCAATAGTATCAAAAAATCAAAAACCTACCTTCTTCCGGTACGAGGCAGACTCTCATGGGTGTGCCCATCGGTTGCCCTGCAGTGCCCGGATAACTGTAAGATTTTAGTGTCAAATTTCTTACAGACGTTGTCAGTTAGCTGCCGGTATTATGCTAAATCGTAGAAAGGTAAGAAACAGGCAAGAAACGAACGATAGAAAGCAGTAGAGAGTAATAGAGCAGAAACAGGCAGAGAATAGAAAGTAGGTCTATATGACGTTAGAAAGTGTGCTTAGCCGGCTCCACGATTCTACAATGAGTGTGGGATCACAGAAGTCCGGTCACCGGGCAGCCAAGAGCAAATAGTTCAAGCGTTTATAGCAAATATGTCTTATATATCGTGGGATTGTAGCTGCCGGACGAGCTCCGTGACGGCTTTACTGCGATGGCTTACAGTGTCCTTTTCGGCCGGTGTCATCTCGGCGTAGGTTTTAGCCTGGCCGTTGGGCATGAAGTTCTTATCGCATCCGAAACCATTCTCGCCGCGGGTGCTGGTGACCGTGCCTTTGGTCTGCCCTGTGGCAGTGAGGAGCATTTTGCCATCATAAAAGGCAATAGTGCACGTTGCGGTTGCCGGCTCACCTTCGCGTCCCGCGAGCTGGAACAGGGCGTCCTGCCCCAGCTGCTTTATGAAGAATTTGATAAATGGCCCGGGCAGGACGCCCAGATTGTCCAAGCCTGCTGAGACGTCCTCCACCATAACCGGCGTGCCTAAGCTCGCGTAGGCGCGCTTTACTTTGTCTGTGGCGATCGCTGTGAGGTCGAGGCTTTGTATCTCATCCAGATCCAGGTCTACGGCTTGTAGCCGGTAGCTGGCAGGGAACAGCCGCTGCCATTCAGCAAGCTTGCCTTTGTTGCCGGTTACGAGCGTGATAGTTTGCATACGTGTATAGTACAGTATCGTTAACGAGGTTAGAACCTCACTTGTTGATTGCTAGCCAGTCTTGTTGGATATGTCGCTGTGGTCTGTATATTCGATAAATGACATAACTTGGTACCCCGGAGTGGATTCGAACCACTGACCTTAGGCTTAGAAGTCCTCTGCTCTATCCAGCTGAGCTACCGGGGCGGGGTGACTTGATTATAACAGAGATACGCGGTGTAAGTAGATTTGGGTAGTTTTCAGGTATAATTTAGGTTTGTGGGCTACAGTAGCGCGAGTGTGGTATAGCGGCTATTACTCCAGTTTTCCAAACTGGCTACAGGGGTTCGACTCCCCTCACTCGCACCAAAATCCGTTTTGATTTTTCCACAGCACTAACTCCTTAGAACAGGCTACGAAAATAGTTACGCTTGACAAGAAGCGATATACTATGTGTAGAACACTTAAAGTTTCTAAGGAGGGTTTTATGAAACTAAAAAATATTATGCCGACCAGCGCATCGGGGCTGTGGCACTTCTTCCTATTTTGGGCGGAAATATTCCTGGCTGTTCGGTTTGTGCTGCATTTCTTCGCGGTTGACCCCAACGGTGGGTTTGGAGCGTGGATTTTTCATTCGACCAACGCCCTGGAGGCACCGTTTAGAGGTGTGTTCGCAGGCGGCAACGCAATTGCCGGGCACCCGCACTATGTCGATCTGCAGACGCTGTTCGTGATGGCCGGGTACGCTGTCTTTACGGCTTGCATGGTCTGGCTGTTGAACTGGTTCCGCACCACGCCGCGCGTTAAGAAATAGTCAAAACATATATAAATATGTGCAAAGAAGCACCGCGTTTCCGAAGTGGGACGCGGTGTTTTCTTGTGGGCCCGCGACGGTGATGAGATGTGCGGCAGCCGCGCCGCGACAATAACCGCAAGGGAAAGTGGCGGCTACAGTTCACTCATAACGGTAATGTGCGCACCAAGTGTGTTCAGCCGTTCGGCTAGATCTTCGTAGCCGCGGTTTATGGTGTAGACGTTGCGCAGCATACTGATGCCGTCGGCGGCGAGCATCGCGATAAGCAGCAGACTGGCGGGACGCAGGGCCGGCGGGCATACCACATCGGCGGCGCGGAATTTGGTAGGCCCCGTCACGTAGAGCCGGTGCGGGTCGGCCAGCTCAACGGTGGCGCCGACCTTGCTTAGTTCGGTGTAGTATATGGCGCGGTTCTCGTATGTCCAGTCGTGGATGAGGCTGCGCCCGTTCGCCACGGCGCAGATCGGCACGAAATACGGTAGATTGTCCTGATTTATGCCCATTGGGTAGACATTAGCATGAATTTTTTCCGTGAGCGCCTGCAATTTGCCGTTGTGTTTGTGGATGGTGAGGTCAACGAGATCGGTGTGGCCATTGGCTGCCTTATAGCGCGCGCTTTCATCGTATCCCAGCCCCATTTTCTTGAGTTTGAGGAGCTCGAGCGCCATAAAATCGATCGGTACGCGCTTAATAGTTATCTGTGAATTGGTAGTAACGGCCGCCGAGACGAAGAACATCGCCTCGATGGGGTCCTCGGCCAGCGCGTAGGTTACGTTCTTCTTGATATGGCTTACACCGCGTACTTTTAAGATGCTGGTGCCGATGCCGCTGATTTTTACTCCTAGTTTCTCAAGGAAGAAGCACACGTCCTGGATGGCATAATTGGCGCTTGCGAACTGGATAGTGGTTTCCTCTGGCACGCGTGCGGCAGCGGTCAGGGTGTTTTCGGTGACGGTGTCGCCGGACTCGTACAGCACGATTCGCCCGGCCGGCTTCTTGTTGACGGTGACGTTATAGTGGCCTTGGGTAGCGATAATGCTCACGCCGAATTCCTCGAGGGCGTACAGATACGGTGCGACGGTGCGTGTACCGAGCTTACAACCGCCGGCGTAGGGGATCTTAAACGAGCTGAAGTCGTGCATCAGCGGCCCGATCATCATGAGCACGCTGCGGGTTTTGCGGGCCGATTCTTTGTTGAGATTGTCCAGCTCGAGCTTTTCGGGCCGGCGGATTTCCAGGTCATTGCCCGGCAGCCATTTTATCTGCACACCGATGCTCTCGAGTACCTCGATAATACGGAACACTTCCTCGATCCGCGGGAAGGCCTTAAAGCGTGTAACACCATAGTTAAGCAGGGAAGCGCACAGCAGCCCCACGGCGGCGTTTTTGCTTGTTTTGAGGGTGATGCTGCCGTGTAAATCGTGGCCGCCCTCTACGCGCAGGTTTGTGCCGTTGCTGTTGAGAGTTATCAACTGCTTGTTAAGAACGTCGCTGATGCGGCCCAGGGTCTCCAGGCTAAGGTTCTGGTGGCCCCGCTCCATGCGGTTGACAGCCGATTGGCTGGTGCTGAGTTTGCGAGCAAACTCGGCCTGCGTTAAGTTGCGTTCTTGTCGTATTTGAGCGATTAAGTGCCCAATTTTCTCATTGGCTGTATCCATATAATATATATTATATCATATATGATATATATACAAGTGTAGTTTTTACATTTTTCGGTATGTCTCTTTTGGATAGTTCACGTGCCATTTTAATCCGGCACCGGGATTGTTACAATACCAAGTATGATTTGAGTGCTCATCCGGAACCGGTACTATAAACTATAGGGAGACAAAACCGATGGATGATACAGTAGTCGAAGCAATGATCAAGGCGGAGGAAAAGCGACAGCGCGAGGGGCTGGAGCTGATCCCGTCTGAGAATTATGTGTCGCGCGATGTGCTCGATGCTATGGGCAGCGTGTTTACGAACAAATATAGCGAGGGCTACCCCGGGCGGCGGTACTACGGCGGCCAGGAGAATACCGATCGAGTGGAGCAATTGGCCATAGACCGTGCGAAGCAGCTATTTAAGGCCGACCATGCCAATGTGCAACCCCATAGCGGCGCACCAGCCAATGAGGCCGTGTACAGTGCCTGGCTTGAGCCGGGTGATACGGTGCTGGCCATGGACTTGAGCCACGGCGGCCACCTCACGCACGGCGCGCCGGTGACGCGCAGTGCGCATCTGTACAACTTCATTCGTTACAAGATGAAGGATCCGGCTACTGGTGAGATTGATTACGAGCAGCTGCGCCGCTTGGCGCTTGAGTACAAGCCGAAAATCATCCTGGCGGGCTTCAGCGCTTATCCGCGCGAACTTGACTACGCTAAATTCGCTGCTATCGGCCGTGAAGTTGGCGACCAATGTTTACTGATGGCTGATATGGCACACATCGCCGGCCTGATTGCCGCCGGCGTGGCCAAAAACCCGTTTGACTACGGCTTCCATGTCATTACTACTACGACGCACAAAACATTGCGTGGCCCGCGCGGCGGGCTCATCTTATCCCAGGGCAAGGTCTCATCGCCGCTGAAAGCGCCCGAGAAAACGCTGGAAAACATCCCCACGCTCATCGACCGTGCCGTGTTCCCGGGCATGCAAGGCGGCCCGCACGAGCACATTATTGCTGCCAAGGCCGTGGCTTTCGGCGAGGCGCTGAAACCTGAGTTTAAGACCTATGCCGAGCAGATCCTTAAAAACGCCCGGACACTTGCGGACGAGCTGCAGAGGCGGGGCTGGGTGCTCATTACCGGCGGGACGAGCAACCATCTTATCCTG
>DASVGU010000009.1:0-4084 GCA_036379375.1 Saccharimonadales bacterium (SeqCode) | reverse complement strand
TGCTAAAGACCGCGGCTGGGACGAGCTGCAGCGTATCTTCGAGTCACAAGAGATCGTCGAAGTAGTGCCGTACGACGCAAACAGGGGAGGGTTACTCGTAGAGTTAGAAGGCATCCGCGGCTTTTTACCGGTGTCGCAGCTGGCTGCCGGACACTACCCGCGGGTATCCGGCGCCGACAAGGATGAGATTTTACAGAAGCTCAACGCCTTGGCTAACCAAGCACTGCGCGTGCGCATCCTGGACGTCAGCCGCAAGGATAACAAGCTGATTTTCTCCGAGAAAGAGGCCGTGAAGGATGATATGGCGGCCCGTTTTGCACAGCTGAAGGTCGGCGACGTGGTCGAGGGCATCGTGACCGGTGTCATTGACTTCGGTGCATTCGTAAATGTCGACGGCATCGAGGGGCTCATCCACATCAGTGAGATTTCCTGGGAGCGGGTCGATAACCCGCGCAACTACGTCAAAGTGGGCGAGACCGTCAAAGCCAAGATTATTGCCATCGACAAAGACCGCCTGAGCCTGTCCCTGAAGCAAATGACCGAAGACCCGTGGTTGAACGAGGTCAAAGCGTTTAAGAAGGGCGAGAATGTCGAGGGCAAAATTACCCGTATCACGCCGTTTGGCGCGTTTGTGCAGATTAGCCCCAGCGTCGAAGCGCTGGTGCATGTGTCTGAGATGGGCGACGACGACAATGTTGATCCGGAGAAGATTTTCCAGCTCAACGAGAAGAAGCAGTTCAAAGTTTTGGACATTGACACTGAGAACCGCAAGATAGCGTTAAGCTTGAAGCAAAAATAGAGAGGACTTCCGATATGCAGCACATCACGGCGTTACAAGCTCCAGTCCGCACTCACCGTACCTTTAAGTACGGCTCGCTTGCGGGCTTCACTTGTGCCTTGTGCTGCACTACATCTCGAACGTCCTGGACTGCAGGGCTGGAAGAGTCTTGCTCATTTGTACAGATATATGGATAGGTAATTGGCCGATTGGCCGAGGAAAGGAGCGTCGATAGTGGCAACCACAATTGAAGTCGAAGACATGATCACCGTCGGCGCCCTGGCCGACAAATTGTCCATACCCGTGACGCGGCTCATTGCGGAGCTTATGAAAAATGGGGTGATGGCGACGGTAAACGAGCGGATCGACTTTGATACTGCGCAGATTATCGTTGGAGAGCTGGGAATAGACTTTGCGCTTGAGCGCCCGGTAGCCCAGGAAGACGTTATTCCGGTGCGTGAGAAAGCCGTACTGAGTGATCATGCCCAGGCCCGGCCGCCGGTTGTGGCAATGATGGGGCACGTCGACCATGGCAAGACGAGCCTGCTGGATGCTATCCGCGGCGCGCACGTTGCCAAGGGTGAGGCAGGCGGCATTACGCAGCACATTTCGGCATACCAGATTGACCACGACGGGCGCAAAATCACGTTTCTGGACACGCCCGGACACGCCGCCTTTGCGGCTATCCGTGAGCACGGCGCTATGCTTACCGATATCGTTATCATCGTGGTGGCAGCTGACGACGGGGTTAAGCCGCAAACCATCGAGGCTATCCGCTTTGCCAAGAAAGCCGGGGTGAAAATTATCGTAGCGGCTAACAAGATCGATAAAGAGGGTGCGGACGTCAATCGCCTCTATAGCCAGCTGAACGAGCACGGGCTGATGTGGGACGGCTGGAAAGGCGGCGACACCCCGGTGCAGCAAGTGTCGGCCAAAACCGGGCAGGGTATACCCGAGTTGCTCGACATGCTGCTGCTTGTAACGGATGTGGAAGACTTGCGCGCCGACGTTGACGTGCCCGCCCGCGGGCTGATTATCGAAGCCCATGTCGAACAGGGGCGCGGGCCCGTGGCGCATGCGCTGGTGGAAGCGGGCAAGCTCAAGCGCGGCGATTTCGTGGTGGCCGGCGCTACGTATGCCAAGATACGCAATCTGGAAGGCACCGATGGCAGGGCACTCGCCGAGGCGCTGCCGTCCACCCCGGTAGTGATTACCGGATTCAAGACGTTGCCGGAGTTTGGCGACGACTTCGCAGTCGTAGCGAATGAGAAAATTGCTCGCACGCAAGTCGCACAGGCCGAAGCCGGCCGGCACGCTGGCGGCAGCAAATCCACCATGAGCAGCGCCGAGCTCATTCGCATGATCAACCGCAGCGACCGGATGAACGAGCTGAATATCGTCGTGAAAGCCGACGTACAGGGCTCGCTTACCTCCGTTATTGACAGTCTGAAAGCGCTCGATACTGACGAGGTAGCGATACGTGTGGTGGGGTCAGGCGTTGGCCCGGTCACCGATAACGACCTGCATCTGGCGCATACCTCGGGCGCTATCGTGTACGGGTTTAACGTGGGCCTGCCTAGCGGTATCAAGCAGATTGCCTCGCGCGATAAAATCGACGTGCGCCTGTACAAGGTTATTTATGAGTTGATCGACGACGCGCGCGAGGAACTCAGCAAGTTGCTCGCGCCCGAACTTAAGGAAACCGAGCTGGGCCGCTTAGTGGTGCGTGCCGTGTTCAAGACGACCAAGACCGATATCATTTGTGGCGGTGAAGTCACGAAGGGCCGTTTGAGCGTACCGGCGCTGGCCCGCGTGCTGCGCGGCAGTGACGTGCTCGCTGCCGAGGTAGAGGTAACGAACCTCAAGCGCGGCCCGCAAGACACCAAAGAGGTCTTCGAGGGTGAACTTTGCGGCCTGGAACTGCGCACGAGTACACGCATCGAACTACAGGAAGGCGACCACATCGAACTGTTTACGCGCGAAACCATTACCCGCCATTTGTAGTCGGTAGCATATACTTGATTTTATATCCTATAGGTGCTATAATAGTGCCTAGGATTAATGATTAAAACAAAAACTATATGCAGCCGGATCCTTCGTACAGCCCCAACATCGGCCCGAACGCAGCTCTTAAGCCTGAAGTAATCGCCGGACAGCCGGCGGCAGCTGATATGGCACAGTTGGCGTTTGAACTTGCTGGCCAAGTGCCGGATAGCGATGCTGCTCAGGTGGACCGCCTTAACCGTGTTGGTGTCTTCCTGGCCGACTCTGAAGGCAGCGGTGCCTTCTCGGCAGCCAGCCGTCTGAATAGTGCGCAGCGCATGCTCGAGGCCGGGCAGTTGTCTGGCATGGGAGAAGAGGGTAGAAGGCTAGCGGTATCTCTGAATCAGTCGCAGCAATCACTGGAGGGTACGGCACCGTTGAGTCTTGAGGATACGCTGCAAGCGATGAGTACCCGGATTCGGAGTGATCGCCATAGCCCGGACCCTGGTGTCAGCCAGGAAGCTAACCAGTTGGGCAAACTCGTGATTTCCGTCCGCACCGGGGCGACGGTTGCCAACACGACTGCCTTGCTGCAGATTCTTGAGCGTAATTTGGCTGAGTTCGCCGCTAATCCGGATGATACGCCGCTCTACCGTCAGCAGGTAAACGAGTGGCGTAATCAGCGGGATGCTATCTGGCGGGAGCGTACCGAAGCCCAGGCTAAGGAAGCTGCTGAGGCTAGGGAAGAAGCCGAACGGCCGGCTCATGACGCCGCAGTCGAGGCAGCTCAAGCTAATGTTGCTAAGGCATTCGATGCTGCCGAGCAAGCTGTTGCCGATCAGGCACCGGGTCGCCGCGAGCCGACAGCTACGGAGTTGCGCATCGGTCAATCACTGGTGGGCATTACCCAAGTATTGCGTGACAATATCGCCAGCCGGTTTAGAGGTTTTAATAGCCTGCCTCTATCGCAGCAAGAAAAGTTGGCAGACGCATTACAAGAACTGCACAACCAGTCTGTGTTTAGCCGTGAGGATCCACGACAGCGGAATGAGGCTCTACGTCAGGGCCTCGACAGTCTGACGCGTCGCTACCAGAGCGGAGAACTGTTTAAGGATTAGTGACTTCTTGGGCAGAAGCGTTATACTTGAACTGATAAATCTTGTAGAATAAAGCTATGCTTAAGATTGACGACAATTTGCTGCAGCAGCTGGGACTCGGCTCACTCCCTGTTGAGGAAAAGCGGGGACTGCTGACGCATATTTATGAAACGCTCGAGATGCGGGTCGGTATGCGCCTGGCCGACCAGATGAGCAACGAGCAGCT
>DASVGU010000008.1:0-10439 GCA_036379375.1 Saccharimonadales bacterium (SeqCode) | reverse complement strand
CACGTACACCCAAACCCTTCAAGCTGGTAGCGCAGAAGTGTCTACTCTGACTGTCGATCAGGCGCTATCTATCAACCAGTCCGCTTCTGTCACAGGCGGCTTGCAGGCCGGCAGTCTAGAGATTAACGGTAATGCTGGTATCCAAGGCGGCCTAATCGTAGTAGGTGCTGCTAAAGTGAACCTCATCAACTCCACCACTGGTTACCAGTTCAGCGGTACTAATGGGGCTACCATCACTTGCTCCAGCGGTCAGTTCCTCCAGAACCAAGTGGTGCAGGGCGGCATTACTACGGGTGGGACTTGTGCGACGGCCGGGGGCGGTGGCGGCATCACCACCGTCGGTACCTTCTCGGCTACCTCCATTGCCAATGGCGCCAGTATCTCGGGTAGTACCATCACCTTTGGCCCGGCCGATGCTACGAACCCTGGTATGGTCACCGCCAGTGGTAACCAAACCTTTGGAGGAAACAAGACATTCACCGGCACTGTGACGATGGCCAACCTGGTGATGTTTGGTAATGCCTCAGCTTCAAATGGCAGTCTGCTGTTGTATAACGCTACCAACTCTAACACCGTGACGGTGCAGAGCGGGGTGACTACGGCCAGCTACAGCATAACGCTGCCGACAGCAATTGGGACGGCGGGGCAGTGCCTGGCAGTGTCGAGCGTGTCCAGCTCCACCCAAACGCTCGGCTATAAGTCGTGCGCCACCAGCCCTGGCACCCAGACGGTCACCCTGGCGCCGGAATTCGCTGGGGCCATTTTCCATGCCAGCGGCAGCAATAACAGCGGCTTCATGACGAGCGATTACATAGGCGGGCTGGCTGCGGCGCAGGGGTATAAGCATAACTATTACCAGTGGACCACCGACCAAGCAACGGCTCAGAATTACGACATTATTGCCAACTACCAGCTGCCGAGCAGCTTCACCTCCTTCGCCAGCGGCAGTTTCAAAGTCTGGGTTTACGTAGACAGCACGACCTCTACCGGTATGACGTTTATGCTACAGAGTAATAACGGCACGTCCTGCTATGTCTCGGCGCAATCGATCGAACCCAGTGCCACCGGCACCTGGCAGCAGATTACCATTAGCGATCCGGGCAACGGCTGCACGTTTGCCGCCAACGATATCGTGATGCTGGACTTCAATCTAACGGCCATTGCGCCGGATACTAACACCGTTAGGCTCGGGGAGCTGCAGTTTGGCTACAACTAAGGTGCTATCTATGAAGCAAATATCCATATATATAAGACAAATGACCCTGAAACGGCTGTGGTGGCTCCTCAAACGTGCCGCTAAATGTATTGGTGCTGGCCGGCGGGCCAGGAAACCACTTTATAAGTCATTCCGCGGTGCGGCACTGGTGATAGTGTTGCTTGCCATGGTGGGCTCGCCGTTATTCGTATATCTTGGCCATGCCCATGCCGTAACCGCGCTCATGGTACCGAGCAGTGACGTGACGGCACAGTGGTCACCCAGCAGCGGAACGACCCATTACACACTGGTCGATGATGGTGCCACCGACAACACGGCCAACTACGTGCAGGTGCTTTCAACCAACACGACTAGCTCGGTGGTTGACCAATATACTCTTTCGGGTCCGTCCGGCGTGGCCAGCGCATCCCAAATAGTACTGCGTATATACATGCAGGCCACGACCAATGCCAACGGCGGTGCCATGGATACTATTAGCATGAACCTGATAGTTAACGGTACCGCCCAAACGGCCACTGTCTGTACGCCGGTGTATAACAGCTGGACAGCTTGCACGGGTACGTATACGGGCTCGTGGACGCAGGCTGATGTAAGCAGTATGCAGGTGAGCATTTCGCGAAACTTGGCTGGCAGCGGCAGCGCATCCAAAAAGGCAGACACCGTACAGGTGGCAAATGTATACGGTACGCTGACATATGTGCCGTCGCTGACGGTGACGCAGGCCAGCTACCGACTGTTTTATAACCAGGATGCGGCGTATAACGGGTTTGCCTCCAAGGTGGACAATGGAACCGGTATTGCCCCATTCTCCGTCACCACCGGCGATTTCAACGGCGATGGCAAAACCGACCTGGCTGTAGCGAACGAGGGCTCAAACACCGTCTCTATCCTCCTCGGCAACGGCGACGGCACCTTCCAGCCGGCAGTCAACTACACCGTCGGCACCGGCCCATCCTCCGTCGCCACCGGCGACTTCAACGGTGACGGCAAAACCGACCTGGCTGTAGCGAACGATGGCTCAAACACCGTCTCTATCCTCCTCGGCAACGGCAGTGGTGGCTTCACCCTTGCCAGCTCGCCAGCCACCGGCACCGGCCCATCCTCCGTCACCACCGGCGATTTCAACGGTGACGGCAAAACCGACCTGGCGGTTACGAACTATAACGGTGGTAGTGGAAACACTGTCTCTATCCTCCTCGGCAATGGCGACGGCACCTTCCAGCCGGCAGTCAACTACACCGTCGGCACTAGCCCATTCTCCGTCACCACCGGCGACTTCAACGGTGACGGCAAAACCGACCTGGCTGTAGCGAACGATGGCTCTGGCACCGTCTCTATCCTCCTCGGCAACGGTGATGGCACCTTCCAACCTAAGACTGACTACATCACTGGCTCTCTGCCACACATCGTCACCACCGGCGACTTCAACGGCGATGGCAAAACCGACCTGGCGGTGACGAACAGCTATAACGGTGCTGGTGGTAACTCCGTCTCCATCCTCTTAAACAAGGTCGCCACAACCATTAATGTTGGCACCACCTTAGTTGCCCAAAACACTGCTGCCACGACACCCGGTGATGGTCAGCCCTTCCGCCTGCGCATGGATGTTGGCATCAGCGGCAGTACTGTCTCGGCCAATGCCGGGTCGTACAAGCTGCAGTACGCGCCTATGACCACCAGCTGCGATACAAGCTTTACCAATACGCCCTCCAGCGCTTATCAAGACATAACCAACACCTCGACAGTACGCTACTACGATAACCCGAACGCGACGAACGGATTACCACTAACCACTAATGTCAACGACCCAACCGATGGTACTAATCCCATTGTGTACGAAACGTATCAGGAGAAGGGCACCACGACCTTTACCAACCCCAATGCCATTCCGCCTGGCAGCGACGGCATGTGGGATTTTGCCCTTACCACCTACCATACACTGCAAAATACCAGCTACTGCCTGCGTATCGTTAATTCCTCCGGCACGCCACTGGATGCGTATACAGTTGTACCGCAGATAAACATGCCCGCCAGCACATATTCTCAAGCCAGCTACCGCTGGTTCGAAAGCGATGCTAATGGTAGTAGTAGCGGGCCGCCAACGACTTTTTCTTATACAGGTGCGGCACAGAGTTATGTGGTACCTGCTGGAGTGACGTCGGTGCAAGTTGAGGCGTGGGGGGCCCAGGGCGGTCCAGCCTCGACTACTAGTGGTGGGCTTGGGGGGTATGCCCAGGCAACCGTACCTACAACGCCCGGTGAGACGTTGAGTGTGTACGTCGGCGGTGCCGCTTCTAGTTCTTATGGGGGCTTTAACGGGGGTGGTACTAATGCAGGAGGTACCTTCGGTGGAGGTGGCGGCGCCAGCGATGTGCGCCAAGGCGGAACGGCACTAACAAACCGGATCGTGGTAGCTGGAGGAGGTGGAGGTGGCGGCGATGTTAACGGTGGTACAGGTGGTGGTTCAACAGGAGGTGGTGGAGACTGTGGTGTTACCGGGGGGACACAAACTGCAGGTGGATTGAGCGGGGGTTCATCAGGTCAGGGCGGAGCTTCGGCTGGTGCTGGTGCTGGTGGGGGCGGCTATTACGGTGGTGGTACTGGCGGCGTAGATTCACGGTGTTCTGGAGGTGGAGGGTCGGGATATGTCTCTGGTACTGATACCAGTATGGAAAATGGTGTACAGAGCGGTAACGGAGAGGTTATTATTGATCCCTCTGTAGTCTCGGTGGGTTCACCGATTGGTAATCAAGACGTTGTGGCTGACTTGCGGACCACTAGTGTGTCGATTCGCTTGCGTGTTGACATTGCGGTTAGCGGCAGCGGTGTTGTGGCGGGCGGACAGAGCTTTAAGCTACAGTATGCACTTAAATCTACAGCCTGTTCTGCAGCTGCGTACAATGATGTCACAGCGACCAGCCCGATACAGTGGTATGATGATGTTAATTTAACGAATGGCTCTCCGATTAGTTCTAGTACCGACGACCCGACCGATGGCACGAACACTATCGTGCCGCAGACTTACCAATCGTCCAGTCCTTTTAGTAACTCATCTATATTGTACGCAGGGCAGGACGGCATGTGGGACTTTAATCTCATGATGCCCAGCGGCACCACCAGACCGGGTACGGATGTGTGCCTGCGCGTGGTAGAGGACAACGGTACGGCCTTCTCGGCACCGGATTATGCCGCATATCCCGAGCTGCAGTATGGCCCTAAAATGACCGAACTGATGCGGCAGGGCATGTGGTTTGACCAGAACGGTATCAAACAGCCGTACTTCACCGGTGACTAGCCCTTAAATAGCACCTTGCCTGGTTCGTGAACACCACAGTAGCTGCGATAGATTGACACAGCATACTACCAAGTATATACTTGGTAGTATGCACACAACAGTTATCAGTGTAAAGCTGGACAAGGATGTAAAAGAATCTGCCCAAGAGGTGGCCAAGAGTGCTGGCCTCACTATCAGTACGCTTGTCAATGCGTATCTGCGGCAAGTTGCGGCGACGCGGCGGATTGAACTGTATGCACCAGAGCCAATGACGCCGAAGCTGGAGAAGCTGGTGGCAGAGGTAGAGGCAGAGCTTCAGGCTGGCGAGGTGAGTACGCCTTTTATTGATGCGGAAGCTTTCCTGGCTGACCTCAAGAAGTAGCGTGTATGATACTCCAGCGTACCGCGAAGTTTAAGAAGCAATATAAGAAATTGCCGCAGAAGCAGCAACTGCAATTTGATGACCGTTTGAGATTGTTCTGTACTGACCCGGCGAGCCCGATGCTACGCGTGCATCCGCTGAAAGGAAAGTTTGCGGGCTATTGGAGTATGGATATAAGCGGCGATTTGCGTGCACTGTACGTGCGACGCGGCGAGGAAGTCATAATTTTTGCCCTTATTGGCACCCACAGTCAGTTGTATGGATAGGCAGCATCACTGTACTAGCTGTAGAATGCTAGTACTATACGGCTAGTTAGGGAAGTTTATCGCGCGCAGGGGGTAAGCGCCGGCAGATTGAATAGCAGAGTGTAGTCTGTTAGGCTTATGGTAGCAGAAAGGGATGTTATTATTACGCAAAATTTATGGCGCATATTATAGCGGTGGCGAACCAGAAGGGCGGGGTGGGCAAAACCACCACGGCGGTGAACCTGGCAGCGCAATTGGCCGGGCCGAAGCGCCGGGTACTGCTGGTGGACTTGGATCCGCAAGGTAATGCCACGAGCAGTCTCGGTATCGATAAAGCGAGCCTGAGCGTAACATTGTGCGACGTGCTAGTTAGCTCGACTGAGCTGAGTGCAGTAGTGCAGCCAACCAGCAATACGCATTTGTTCGTGGTACCGTCGCGACCGAATTTGGCGGAGGCCGAGGTGCAGCTAGTAAACATGCCCGCCCGGGAGCGGCGGCTGGAGCAGGTGCTGGAAACGGTTGATGCGGAGCTGATCGTTATAGATTGCCCGCCGGCACTGGGGCTGCTGACCATCAATGCGCTCACGGCCGCCGACAATGTGCTCATACCGGTGCAATCGGAATATTTTGCCCTGGAAGGCTTGGGCCAATTGTTGAGCACCGTGCAGCTGGTGCGCGAGCGGCTCAATCCGCGGCTGGAGATCTTTGGTGTGGTGCTGACGATGTACAACAGGCGCATGGTGCTGAGTGAGCAGGTGCTGCAGGAGCTGAAGCGGCACTTTGGCGACAAGGTGTTTGAGACGATTATTCCGCGCAATGTGCGCCTGGCGGAGGCCCCCAGCTACGGCAAGACGATCTTTGAGCACGACAAGTGGAGCAAGGGCGCGCGGGCGTACAAACATCTGGCCGAAGAAGTCGCACGGCGGCTGGGGTAGTCGGGGTACGGTTTCCCACGGGTTTGCGGCAAGCTACTGGTGTATCGGGCACCTGTATATTTGTTAAAGTCAAGCTGGGATTCGTCCAGGCAAGATCCCTATTGTATATTCGGGAGTGCGTTACGCGCGGGCTGACCGTGGGCCAGTCCGGCTGCACTACGCTTGACCCTCCCGAATATACAATAGGGATCTCTCCATCACTTGGTGTGCTCCGGATTATTACCAGATGTGGTACAGTAGTAGATACTATGGCAGGGATGAAACAACGGGGGCTCGGTACAAGTTTTAGTACCCTGATACCGGAGAATTTCGACGTGGGGATGTTGGAGGAGGGCGAGCGCGTGCAGAAGCTGGCCGTGGGTTCGCTGGTGCCGAATCCTGACCAGCCGCGCACGGTGTTTGATGACACGGCGCTGCGCGAACTGGCGGCGTCTATCAAGCAATACGGCATCGTGCAGCCGCTTATCGTGAGCCCGCACGGGGCGGAGTATCGCATTGTGGCGGGTGAACGGCGGTGGCGGGCTGCGCAGCTGGCGGGGCTCAAGCAAGTGCCGGCGATTGTACGCACGGTGCAGGAGCTGGAGCGGCTGGAAATTGCCCTTATCGAGAACGTGCAGCGGGTAGATCTGTCGCCGCTGGAGCAGGCTTTGTCTATCGAGCGGCTGCACCAGCAGTTCAACTTCACCTACGAAGAAGTTGGCAAGCGGCTGGGCAAGGCGGTCTCGACAATATCGAACATTGTACGCCTGCTGCAATTGCCGGAGGACGCCAAAAGGGCACTGGCCAAGCAGCAGATTGCAGAGGGGCACGCGCGGCAGATATTGGCGCTAAAAGGCCGGCCGGATAAGCAGGCGGAGCTGCTGGAGCTGATTATGAAGCATGGCTGGACGGTACGGCAGTCTGAGCGTTATGTGACAAGCGTGAAAGAAGGGGTGAGCGAGGCCGCGCAGGTGCGCGAGCGCGTTAATCTGGAGACACCGGCTACGAAGATACTCAGCAAACGGCTGCGCACGCCGGTACACATCCGGCGCATGGCGCATGGCGGGCGGCTGGAAATCACTTTCCGCGACGATGAGCACTTGCAGCGGCTGCTTTCCAGCCTCGATAATTAGTTGCACCCGAGGGTACGCTGGTTTTGTTATTAATCTTAATCATTAATCTTGCCGTGTATCTGGCAATGTCTCATCCGTGCAGTGAGCTGCCAGCCGGGCAGGGCTAGAATCGCTCGGCTTTGTCGAGCGGCAGGATACGCACAGCGAGCTTGCCGATAATCTGGTTGGTGTTGATGGGGCCGAAGAAGCGTGAATCGAGCGAATCGGTGCGGTTGTCACCGCAGACGTACAACTGGTGCGGGCCCAGCGTGATGTCGATGTCTTGCTCGGCCGGCTCGGTAATAGCTTTGCCGTAGGGGAGGGTCTTATCCGGCTGGAACCCCTTGGGGTGCTGCTTGTTGTAGATGGTGATAGTGTCGTGCGCCACGACGACGCGGTCGCCCGGGAGGCCGATGACGCGCTTGATGAGCTGCTTGGTGTTGGCTTGCCCGTATTGCGAGAGGCCGCTTTCGGTGAATACGATGATATCGCCGCGCTTCGGGACATATTGGTGGCCGGTGATGCGCGCCCAGGTGCGGGGCAGCTTCCAGACGATGAGCCGGTCGTTGTTGTGCAAGGTGTTCTGCATGCTCGGGCCATCTACCTGGTATGACTGGAATACATATAAGATAAGTACCCCTGCGACGATGAGGGCTGCTATCAGTACACCGATGAGGGAGAAAATCTCCCTGGATGCGCTGCGGCGTTGTAGACGTCCGGAATGTACCCGAGGGTCACCGGGCTGTAAGGGTTGCTGCGGTTCCATACAATTTCTTACTATAGCACGATAGGACGGGCGCGAGCCGTTAAAACCGCCCATGCTTTCCTTTTGCACGAGTAAAACTGCGGCCGGCAGTTTACCGGGCGGGCCGAACCGGCTATACTTATGCTTGTCGTTCTTATGGATAATTTTAGGATTGGGCCGCGCGAGTATTCGCGCTATGTGGCCCGAAGACAAACAGTTGACGGATTCGTAACACGGGGCAGGCAAGCTACAGGGATTGCCCCGGCCTCTTTGGCTGCCCGCCAGTATCCCGAGGCGGCTGCGCGGATCAGGGTGTCTGCCGGGGCTGCGCCGCAGCCGGTATCGGTGCAACAGCACGTGCCTCCGCGGCAGCAAGTTCTCTCGTCACAGCAAGTTCTCTCCCCGCAACCGATAGCCCGGCAACAGAGACCTTCGCTGCAACTGTCTGCGCAACAACCGGCGGCCTCGCGGCCGACGGACGAATCGGGGACTTTGCTCGCGAGGCTGGATCTTGGCCTGGATGATACGCCAGCTGCGCCGCGCCCCAAGAACCGGCTGACGGCTGGCCGCGCCTGGCGGAAGTGGGCGCTGCGCGGCGGACTGGCGATGTTTTTGGTGCTGTTCGCGGCCGGTGCGCTGCTCTTTGCGCAAGGGTATCTTAAATTGCACAAGGTGTTCAAGGGCGGGGCTAGCCACGCGGCGGCCCTGCAGACTGATGTTAATCCTGACCTCTTGAAGGGCGAGGGGGATGGCCGTGTCAATGTGTTGCTGCTGGGTAACGGCGGCGGTAATCACGACGGTCCGGACCTCACCGATTCGATAATTGTCGCAAGCATTGACCCGGTAAACAAAGAAGTGACGCTGTTGAGTGTGCCGCGCGATTTGTGGGTGAAGATGCCCAATAACTTTGTGGCGCAGTATCAGAAGATTAATGCAGCGTACGAGTCGGGCAAATACGAATACCTGGGCCACGATGATGCCAGCAATGCAGACACCGGGGCGGTGATGGCCGGGTTCAAGGCGGTGGACCAGACCATCAACCAAGTGCTCGGCATAACAATCGACTACAACGCGGTGGTCAACTTTACGGCCTTCCAGCAAGCGGTGAACACGGTGGACGGGATAACGGTGGACGTGCCGAGCGAGCTATATGACCCGACGATGGCGTGGCAGAACAACTGGAACCCGATACTTGCCGAGCCCGGCGTGCAGCAGATGAATGGCAAGCAGGCCCTTCTGTATGTGCGCTCGCGCGAGACGACGAGTGATTTTGCCCGCAGCGCGCGCCAGCGGGCAGTGATACTCGCTCTCAAGCAAAAAGTGCTCACGCTCGGTACCCTCAGCAATCCGCTCAAGATTTCTTCGCTTATGAGCGCGTTTGGCGACAATATGGTCACCGATATTAGCCTGAGTGACGCGGTACGGATGTACGATCTGCTGAAAGGGATTAACGATGACAATATCAAGTCGATTGATCTGGTAACGCCGCCAAATGACCTTATTACCACTGGTACGATCAATGGTATTTCCATGGATATGCCGAAGGCCGGCATGTACGACTACAGCGCGATTCAGGAATATGTGCGCTCGCAGCTGAAGGATGGCTATATTACGAAAGAAAACGCCAAGATCACTGTGCTCGACAGCACCGATACGCCTGGCCTTGCGGCTGCGAAGGCGAATGAGCTAAAATCATATGGGTACAATGTGACGGATGTCGGCGCCACGCCGACGGAGGGAGATTATAACCGGACGGTGATTGTCGACCTTACGAACGGCCAGGATAAATATACCCGGCATTACCTGGAAAATCGTTTTGGGGTGAGTGCCGTGACGCAGTTGCCGCAAGGGGTGAGCGTATCGCCGGGGAGCGCAGATTTTGTGATAATCCTCGGTGAAGACCAAACCTAACGAATAGGGTTTAGATACATGGCACATCTCGGCCCAAAATTTGCGTTCCGCACTCACCGTACCGTGGAGCACGGCTCGTTTACGGTACTCAATTTTGAACCAAGCTGTACTCATGTATATAAATCCTGACGTAGAATATGAGAGGTAATTAGTGTTTAGACCGTTCGTAGCCAAACTGAAGCCCGCCAGCGGCTTTTCGCATTTTCTGCATCTGGGGCTGATGGTATTGCTGCCTATCGTGGTGTTTATACTGGTGCGTGCCGGATTTTTGCCGCTGGCAATTGTCATTATCTTGCTGAGCAAGTGGCGGATGTTCGCGGTACGGCCGCGCTTCTGGCCGGCAATCGTGCGGGCAAACTCGGTAGACATCCTGGTGGGCTTGTCGATCGCGCTCTTTATGACGCGTGTCGGTGTGTGGTGGCAACTGTTCTGGGTGGCCACCTACATCGCGTGGCTGATATATGTGAAGCCCGCGAGCAGCATCTTTATGACATCGATCCAGGCGGCAGTCGGGCAGTTGTTTGCTCTGAGTGCGGTGTATCTCACCTGGACGGCAGCGCCGCTCATTGGCCTGGTTTTCGCAACTGGCGTGGTGTGCTATATGGCGGCCCGGCATTTCTTCGACGGCTTCGAGGAGCCC
>DASVGU010000007.1:0-8878 GCA_036379375.1 Saccharimonadales bacterium (SeqCode) | reverse complement strand
GTCGAAGGTATATCGTGCTATCACCCAGACATTGCCCGCTACTACGATTACAAAATATGGGTTGATACATCTATAGAAACCGCTAAAGAGCGTGGTCGTGCCAGGGACGGCAACAATGAGAACGCGCAATATTGGGATTTGTGGGCGGAGAACGATTTACGCTATCAGCAGAAATATCACCCAGAGCAAGTTGCTGACTTTGTGTGTGAGAGAAGCGACACTATCTAAGAGAAATTGAGCGCTCCGGTGCTCTTTTTCTTTGGCGATAAGGCGAGGATAAATGACAAGGAGATGATATAATCAGACCCATGAAAAAATTCGTAAATCTTAAAGTTTCACTCGTACTGCTAGGTTCAATACTCATATTTGCAAGCCCGGCAACGGCACTAGCGGCCAAACCGGCATCTCGCAGCGGCGGTGGCTCCCACGGCGGTGGCGGTACCAGCACTACCAGCATAGTAACGGGCAACGACGTGTCCTGGCCGCAGTGCAGCAAGTCACTGCCGAAAGGTCAGCTATTTGGCATCGTGGGAGTAAATGGTGGCCTCGCTAACACCACAAATCCGTGCTTTGCTACTGAACTCGCCTGGGCGGAGGCTTCGGTCGGTGGCGCAGGCCAAGGTAAAGCAGCCCTATATGTAAATACGGCAAACCCCGGCAATCTCGGTGTAGATGATTGGCCTACTACTGGTACTCTAGACCAATACGGCACGTGTGCTGGCGGTGATGACCAGGCCTGTGCCTACCAATATGGCTGGAACATGGCTGAGCTGGATGCCCAGACCCGCATTGGTAGCAATAATCCCGCCAGTTTCAAATGGTGGCTCGATGTAGAGACTGATAATTCGTGGGAGACCGGCTCTACGGGTATTGCCAACAACGTTGCCGACTTAGAGGGTATGACCGATTACTTCCACGGCGTTGGTGCCAAAGTTGGTTTGTACTCAACGGCGTTGCAATGGAACCAGATTGCCGGGACGGTCAGCACTGCCAGCAGTCTGTACGGGCTGGACAGCTGGCTACCGGGATCGAGCAATCTTACCGGCGCCGAGAACGCGTGTGCGTTGCCGGGGCTTACCGGTGGCCAGACAACCGTTACGCAGTACGTCGCCAAGCGTGTCGACTACGATTATTCGTGCGTGTAACCGCCGAGAGATTATCTAGATAATTTCTTTTGACAATTGGCTAGGCTTAAGCATAAGCTTTAGTTACGATTTAATGAAATCTAGGAAAGGAAAGTATGCGAAAACACTACATAAAGCTCGGACTAGCCGGCTCGGTGCTGGTCCTGGCGCTAATAGGCCCTTCCATAGCTCTTGCGCTGCCACAGCAAGCCAACGCTCACGCTGAGACAACCGACACGAGTGCGACGACTAATGACAGTTCGAGCGGAGTGACTTCACACCAGCCAACGACAACCGGCCAGGCCAACGGCCAAGCGCACTTAGCGGCGGCTCAGCTCAAAGCTTGCCAGAACCGTGAAGCGGCTATCAATAACATTATGGGCCGGATTGATACGCGCGCTCAGAACCAGCTCACATTGTTTGGCACCGTTGCTACCCGCGTCGAGAACTTTTACACCAGCAAGAGCGAAACCGTTAGTAACTATGACCAGTTGGTGGTCGCTATTGCTTCGGCCAAAAGCCAGACCGAAACAGATTTTGGTACTATGCAGGCCAACAGCACATTTGACTGTTCAGCCAGCAATCCGAAAGGGATGGTGACGGCCTTCCAGGGTTATCTCAAGACCGAAATCTCTGATCTCCAGAATTACCGTACATCGGTGAAGAATCTCATCGTTGCCGTGGCCCAGGCTAACGGCGTAACGGTTTCCAACCAGTCAAGCGCACAAGGGGGGCAGCAATGATGAAAAAGCAGTCTCAGTCCGGTTTCGCAATTGTAGAGTTAGTCGTTGTGGTGGTCATTATAGCTGCCATTGTTGTAGTCGGCTATTTCGTTTGGCATGAACACAATAGCAACAATGCGGCGACTAAAACTACCACAGCTAGCAATTACCAGTCACCACCGGTTACGGCTCCAACCGCGCCACAGGTTAACAATGCTTCTGACTTAAACGGCGCTATGCAGGCCCTTAACCAGACAAATGTAACAGCTGGCAGTATCGACAGTAGCCAGCTCAGTACACAAGCATCTGGCTTCTAGATTTCCTCGGCATCATATAGAGCAGGATTAATTCACCTAGAAAGTGCTGGGTTGTGTCCTCGGCATCTGTGATGCTGCCAGCGAGCCGTAAGAAATGGAATTTGGCCTCATGTGTGCCATCGTGCTCGAGATCTGCCTCATTGTTAGTCTCGGCCGCCGCCGGTTGTGATGGCTGGAAGTCGGGGCGGAGCAGTATTGCCGCGAATGCTTCGACGTCTTTCGCTGTATACTCGACGTCGAGCTGTTCGAAAAGTACAGCCACAAGCTCTTCCAGCTCCGTTTGCGTCGCTTCGATAGTTTCCGGTTCGGCCTTTCCTGCTTCGAGCACCTTTATGGTGCGTATCGTTTCCACTACATCAGCAATAGTGAGGGCAGTTGCCTCCGTATCTTTGTCTTCGTGCTTAAGCTCGACCAGCCGTTTGGCCACCGTTGCTGTTACGTCGGGCAGGGTTTCGGTTGCTGGACTTTCGCCGGCGTCTATCAGGTTAGCGGCAACAGTAGCAACGTCATCGACTTCAGTAGTATAATCAACGTCAACATCGACAGTATCGGCGATATCAGTAGATACAGACTCACTGGTGGGTTCCATCCCAGCTTGCTCATTCGGCAGAGCGACCAGTGATTGCAGCGCCTCGCTGAAATCGTCACAGATTTGTAGGGGTTCTTGACCTACCTCGTCACTTGCCTCGTCTGCCCAGTGCAGCGGCTCGATCTGCTCAAGACCAGGCGCTTCTTCAGTGACCGCTGGCTCATCAGCGATAAGCTCAGCCGTCCCGTCCACGGGCTCGACCGGCTTGTTGCCTGGCAGGATTTCAGACATTGTCGGCTCCACTCCCGGCGTTTCGTCAGCCGCTATAGCTGCTTCTCGCCCAACATCCAATTGTTCCGTGCCAAGACTCACTGATACGGCAGATGGTACGGCATCGGCAATGCCTGCCGTTGTTGGCTCAATTTGTTCCCGATTCATGATGAGCTGCTGCTCAGTAAACTCAGCGTTCCGGGTCTCTAGGGTTTTATGTACCAAAGTTTGCTGAGTTATATCGGTAGTATCCAACTGGGGTTTTGTGGTGTTGGCAGTGATTTCTTCGTCAGCCGTGTTGGCTAGCGTTGTTTCATACGCCTGGTGCTCATGAACCTGGCGGCTTTCCAGTGCCACCTTATGCTGTAGCGCATCGGGTTGTTTCTGGTGGGGGTGCTGTCCTGGCTCGGTTGACGCAGAAATGATTCTTTCGGGTTTAGTTGCGGCCGGTTTGATTTGCGCGGCTGCAGCCTCAGTGAGTTCATGTACCTTAGTAGCCGCAGTTTCATGCGTGATTCTTGCTTGACTCTCTCTAAGGTAGGCTGCCTCCGCCTCTACTGCCATCGCTTTAGTTGGTGTAGCGACAGTCTTTTCTGCTGGTGCCTTGTGTTGTGCGGCCGATTTACTAGGCTTCTCAGGCTTTGCCGCCGACTCCGCGGGTTTCGATGCTTCTGACTCTGATTTAGCGTGCTCAGCTTTCTTGGCTATTTTCGCTTGCCCGATCGAAGCCATGTCGAGTAGTAGTTTAGCGGTTTCGGGGTCTTTCATGGCAAGTTTTCCTAGTACGGGGCAAAGCTTGATAGCTTCTTCACGGTTAGCGGCGTGTTCGACGGTACCGTCTTGCCGTGTGTACTCGTAGCCTTGAGCTGCTGCTTGCGTAGCTTTATTATCTAAAGTTGCACGTTCAGGCTCTAACGAGGGCGGGGGAGCTGCCTCAGCCGAGATATCTTGTGGGGGCTCCGTAACAGTTTCATGGAGTGGCATTTATATCTTTCCCACCTGTAGTTGTTAGTCTTCTGGTGGAACCAAGAACTGTTTTACCTGTGTTTGCAAAGCTTCTCGGACTGCCTCATAGCTCGGGTCGTCGGGGCTTAGGCTTGCAAAGCCAACAAGCATCGGGCGGGCATAATCACCACAGATACTTAGGAAATCACGAACCCGTTTAGTTGTACCTGGTATTGGTTCGTTAGCTAGATTTTCGAGACCAAGGAGTCTCAGGTACTTATAACCCTCATCTTCCGGCTCAGCGCCGGATGTTTCATGTCCCATATGCTTAGATAATAGACCGTTGACAGCACGAGTGCAATGCGTCCCAGTGAGATCCAATGGGAGGTTCAACTGTCGCCCAGCGCCGCTCAATGTTTGCCGGCTTTACTTTCGGCGTCGGCCTAAGTTACTATTCTGTCCGCAGTGAAGCTTGCTTAGAAAATTTATTTTTGGGTATTTAATAGTTTGGTTTTGCTGACTCTGTTTTCCATAGATCGGTGGACAATAGTGGATTATGGATCGTTGGTAGCTCTGGCTATAATCGGGGCACCCCTTTATGGGTATGCCTTCCAAAAGCATGTAGGTCCGAGGAAACTTTGGCGAACGCTTGTTTGGCTTAGCGTGCTGTACTATCTCGTATATGCCTTCTATTTAGACCCTCGGTGTGGAGGTATCCCGAGCCGTACACTGAGCGATTACTTAGTGACGCTTTTGATACCGCTGCCTGGTTACCTTGCAGCCATTCGTTACGGCATATACAGTAAAAACTAAACATATCCTGCCGGGTGGCTCCTGTTTCTGCTCCGACTTGCTTGGTAGATATTCTTGACCCGTGCTCACGCGGCGATACCCTCTTGCATTTTGCGATTGCAAAGCGTGTTGTAGCGAGTATAGTGAGCCCTTATTAACGTAGGGAGACAGGCGAAATGTTTGGGTTTGGCAAGGCTAAGAACGAGACCTGGACAGGTGTGGTGGTGCGAAAAGGGCAGGGTAAAAATTATGACGAAGACGGCGAGGCCACCACGTACTATACGCTGGATGTGAAGCGCGACGACACCGGGAAAACGAAGCATTACGTGGTGGGTCGTGGGCACGTGAGCACGGAGCTGTATAACTCGGTGAGCGAAGGAAACAAGGTTGTAAAGCCCAGCGGCACGCGGACACTGCAAAAAGCCTAAAAACACCTGAGCGGCCGCCGCGTGATGCTAAGCTGCCGGCTTGCGGCAATTGGGGTAGTGTCCGGCGGCAACTTCCAGATTGCGGCATTATTCAGTATAATGGCCGTTGTCGATGGCGCCTTGGCGGAGCAGTTACGCAGCGGTCTGCAAAACCGCGTAGACGGGTGCAACTCCCGTAGGTGCCTCCAGTTTAGTCTAGTACTATGGCTTTCGGGGAATGTTTGGACATTCCCTTTCGGCCTTCGACAAGACTTACGCTTTCCGTTTCGTGAATCCTCTCACGAAACGGGGTAGCTCGTAGCACTGCGGGAAGTTGAGGGCGAGTGGCGGAATTGGTATACGCGGCGGACTTAAAATCCGCTGGTCTAAACAACCTTGTGGGTTCAAGTCCCACCTCGCCCACCACACCGAAATGGCTTCCAATTTTGCAAACCAAGCGAAGCTGTTTGCAAAATTGAGAGGAGAACCGCTGCGAGAGTTGGACGCGGGGATGTAGCTCAGTTGGCTAGAGCGCGGCATTCGCATTGCCGAGGTCGTGGGTTCGACTCCCATCATCTCCACCACATCTTAATTATCTCTAGTTTTGTTTTCTCTCAGGAATCCTCTCGGTCGGGTTTTAGTTGCTTTGGCCGGGCATCCCTGTATAATCAAAAGTGTAAGCGGTAACTGAAAAAAACCTGAAAAACAAGGAGCCTCCCGAGGTAATGCAGCCTGATAACCCTTCGCCAGATGAGCTCTCTCTGCACGAGCAAAACAGTACCTCGGAATCTGATACCCCCTCGGCTTCTACCCCCTGGACACCTAACGTAGTTGTGCCGTCCGGCACGGTACCTTCGAGCAGTGACTTGTCTGATTTGCTCGAAGGCTCCCCCGAGGGCTCTCACGAGCCTTCTCCGTTTGGTGCGCCTTCCTCGCCACCCGGCACAGATGTGAGTGCAGATGCAGCCGAGCCTTCTCCGTTTGCCCGGCCCACTCAACCTTTTCCGCCGGCACAATCTGAGTCGGATGTGCAGCCGGCGCCGGAATCGCCGTTACCATCTCATGCGCCTCTGGGCGTACCTGATCATTCCCTTCATTCCCCGTTTATGCCACCGTCCGGGCAGTCGTCACCGGTGGGGACGTTCCGACCTGCGGCCCCGGCGCCCGTGCCCCCTGCGGCTTCCCCGGGCCCGCTAGGGTTGGGCTCAACCGGTTCCACGGGGCAAGCGGCTCCGGCTCTCCCGGGTGCTGCCGCCCCATTGCCTGTACAGCCTAAGCCCAAACACCGCGAGTGGAAACTCATCGTAGCGGTTATTGTGCTGGCAGTACTTATTTTGGGTGGGGGCTACGTGTTTGCCTTCTATCTGCCTAGCACGCCCAGCAACGTATACAAGGCCGGCCTCACGCGCACCAGCGAGGGGTACGACAAACTGGTAAGCTATCTTTCCGCCGAGCAGGCCAAACATTACAAAGGTTACGATGCGAGCGGGACGGTGAAGGTCACCAGCCCGGATGGCTCGGGTGACGGCACATTTACGAGCCAGGGAAATGCCGACAATGCTACCGGCACGATGTCGCTGGACCTCTCGGGCGAGAAATTCACGGCCAATTACCGCGCAGTCGAGCCAAAAGGGCAAGATGAGCCCGACATATACTTCCAGGTGAATGGTATCAAGCCCCTTTTGGACAGTTTTGGCCTTAATAGCCTGGATAGCCTTGACGGCCAGTGGATTGCCGTAGATCACACACTCCTGGAGACGGCGCTGGCAAATCAGTCAAGTAATAGTAGTAGTGGTGACAGCAGTGCCCAATCGCAGAAGATATCCCCGATGACGTACGCCCAAATTCAGGACGCATTGCAGAAGATCAGCCCGGTAGACAAGAAATATCTTTTTACCACCAATAAAAAATATGCCGTACTGGTTAATAAAAAATTCTTGGGCAAATCGAAGGAAAACGGCCAAACGGTCGATGCGTATCAGGTGGGATACGACAAGACTAACCTCAAGGCATACCTTAACGCACTCGGCACGGCACTGGACGGCAGCAGTCTCGATGCGTGGTTTAAGCAAACAACGGGGAAAACGATTACCGATGGGCTGAACATGAAGGATGTGCTAAAAAATGTCGACAAGGCTAAGGCCGACTATACGTTTACGATGTATGTCAATACCAGGACCAAGCTCGTGCAGCGGGTCCATTTCCCGTCCGGGAACAACCCGGCGAATAATTATGTCGAAGTCGCTCTGGCATACGACGGGGGGAGTAAATATCCCTTCTCGCTTGTGGGCTACGATAAGGAAGGTGGCACGACTACCAATGTGCAAATGCAGCTGACACTGGATACGTCGAATAACCAGATAACGGTGAGTGTGGCGGCTACGGAAAAGGGTGATGCCACGATGACGATGCAGGTAGACGGCACCTTTAAGCCCAGCAACCAGCCGGTTAGTGTTACGGCCCCGTCGAATGCCAAACCGATTATGAACGTGTTAGCGAGTCTGGGGCTGGATGGTAGCCTGTTCGGCAGTGATTCTGCTGCCACCAGCAGTAGTGGCACTGGCTCTGTACCGCCAGCGGGTGTACAGGCCAAGGCAAACGATGCGGTAAGAGAGACAGACCTGCAGGCGTTACAGAGCCACCTTGAGGTGGCCTATGCCACAAATGGCTCCTATCCGACACTTGCCCAATTGAATGATTCGAGCTGGCGCAATGCCAATATGCAGGGGTTAGACTCGGCTGCGCTTGAGGATCCGGACGGCTCGAGTTCGTCGCTGGTAGCCTCACCGACTGCTGATGCGTACGCCTATCAGGTTGCAACTGGCGGCCAAAGTTACACGCTTACGGCGATCCTATCGGACGGCCAGCCGTATGTGCTGCAGAGTCTTAGCGCTGATGCCACTACCACCTGATAATCAAGGGTATAATGGCTCGTATGCAAGCTACCGATAACCCGCGAGCGATGTCTTGGCACCGTGTGCCTGCACGTTTGGTCCGTACAGAATTTTGCAGCGGAGTGGGAGGGCCTCTTGGTGCTGCGTAGTCTTATCACTTTGTATGCCTTGCCGCGGTACTCGCGGGCTATTTTGGCACAACTGCAGGCGAACGATCGCCGGGCGGGTGGATTTTTGCGCACGTATTGGCAGACACAAGATTTTTCGGTGCAGGCCGAGGGATACGATAGTGCAGATGACGCGCTGCGCGGCGTGCTGCTGGCGGGCATGGGCGCGCAGATTGTTGTCGGCCTGCTGGTTATATTCGCCTGGAAGCGGGGAACGCTCCCAGCCGGCATCTGGTTTGGGCTGGCGCTCGTTATCTCATACCCTTTGGTGTGGGCGCATGTACTGGCTTTGTATGCTGCAATTGCGACATGCGGATATTACCTTACGCACCCGAAAAAGCTTGGCCGGGCGCTGGTATGCGTCATTTTGGAGCATCAGGTGCGTCGTTTGCGCGCGCGGCATGCCGTAAAAGTGATTGCCGTGGCCGGCTCAGTCGGTAAGACCAGCACTAAGTTGGCGATTGCCGTATTACTCGCGTCCAAACACCGTGTGCGCTACCAGGAAGGGAATTATAACGACCGTGTCACCGTCCCGCTTGTATTCTTTGGCCAGCGTGAGCCGGGCCTGTTCAATATCGTTGCTTGGCTGAAGATTTTTAGTGCCAATTCCCGGGCGATCCACGAGCAATATCCCTTTGACATTGTCGTGGTGGAGCTGGGGACGGACGGCCTCGGCTTCATGCGTGAGTTTGCATATCTGCGGCCCGACAT
>DASVGU010000006.1:0-4065 GCA_036379375.1 Saccharimonadales bacterium (SeqCode) | reverse complement strand
TAGCCGCCGTGTGAGAAATCCGGATAATCCGTCATCCCCCCGTCAACATATCTCGTGCGGCCCGTTACATAGCTCGCCACATCCGAGCACAACACCACCGCCATACGCGCAATCTCAACCGGCTCGCCGATGCGGTGCAACGGAATCTTCTCCAGCAAATCTTTCAGACCCTTGGGGTTATCCCATACATTTTGGTTAATTGGCGTTTTTACGGCGCCCGGCGCCAGCGACAGCACCCGCACCCCGTGCGGGGCAGCTTCTTGCGCCAGTGTCTTGGTCAGCATGCCGATACCGGCTTTGCTGGCAGTGTAGGCACTGTGCCCGGTCCAGGCAATCATCTCGTGCACACTTGATGTCGACAGCACCACGCCCGACCCCTGCGGGACCATCCGCTTGAGTGCCTGACGAGCACAGTAATAGTTGCCCAGAAGATTGATGTGGATGACCGCCTGGAAACTCTCTACGGCCATATCCCAGCCATGCGCCTCGACGCCATCAATCCCAGCATTGTTGATAAGTATGTCGACGCCGCCCCAGGCATCATCCATTTTGGCAAACATCGCTTCGACTGCTGCCGGATCAGAGATATCGGCCTCTACCGTGATAGCATCGCCGCCGTTGTCCCAAATCTTCTGTGCGATTGCTTGGGCCGCCTCCGGGTGGCTCACATAGTTGATCGCAACCTTCGCCCCCGCTGCGGCCAGCTCCTCGACAATCGCCTGGCCAATGCCCGAGTTCCCCCCGGTTACCAGCGCCCGTTTCCCGCTCAGAGATATATTCATATTGCTTCCTCACTCCATGCAGGGACAGTAAGTGCAGAGCACAGATCTTGAGCCGCAATGTGCCACGTATACATGTCCACTTTCAGAAATGTTCGCGAATATGGGAGAACGAATAATCCCAGTCCGCGCTCGCTTTCTTGTGCGGGTTAAAAATATGCTCGGGATCAAAGATATCCTTGACCTCACGGAACAACTTTACGATTTCTTTGCCGAATTGCGCCTCCAGCCACGGGCCGCGTACCAGACCGTCGTTGTGCTCGCCCGACAGCGAACCGTGGTATTTCAGCACCAAATTATCGACTTCTTTCATGGCCGGCAGTAGTTTGGCACGCTCCTTCGGGTCCTCAATCTTCATGAGCGGGATAATGTGGAAATTGCCATCGCCCATGTGCCCGGCAATGGTCGCCAGCAATTTGTACTTTTTGACAATTTGCTGGACTTTCGGCAGGAACTCCACTAAATATTCCGGGCGCACAATCAGGTCGTCGATAAATGGTGCGGTATGCTTGTCCTTGACTTTACTGCGCAGTAAATTGAAGCTTTGGCGGCGCATCACCCAGAATTTCTCACTTTTGCCTTCGGTAGCATCTTCCTCAAAACCGTTTATCTCGTAGCGGGCCCGATATTTGCTTAGATCGCGGTGCATCGCTTTGACCTGCTCGCGCACTTCTTCCTCGGTATTACCGTTAAACTCAATCATTAGGATAAGCTTGGGGATACCGCGCAACAGCTGCAGTCCATCGGGGATGAGGCTGAACAACAGATGAATAAAATCTTTCCAGCCCAACATCTTAAGGAAACTGGGCATAAACCGGATGCTGAGCCACAGTGTCGCGTCGTCGAAACTTTCAAACGTAGCGGGGTGATGCTCGAGCACCTTCGGTATCAGCTCACCCAACTCCTTGATATTGTGCATAAACAGCACCAGCAAACCAGAGTGCGGCCGGTGGGGCACCAGACGGTATTTGATATCGGTGACGAAGCCCAGCGTACCCTCGCTGCCTACGATAAGCTTAGTAAGGTCAAAAACGCCCTTTTCGCGGTCCCAGACCTCCCATAGCGTGTAGCCCATGCTATTTTTGCTCACCTGGGGGGTGGCAGCTTTAATCTCATCGTAGTGCTGCTCGCACAGATCGTACACTTTTTTGTACAGGGAACCTTCAAAATCGCCTTGAGACATCTTTTTGTCCAGTTGCGCCTTGGTAAGTGGTTTCACGACATATTCGTTGCCGTCACTAAACACCACATGCAGCTCGTTCACAAAATCTTTCGTTTTGCCGTATTCCAGCGATTTTTCACCACCGGAATTGTTGGCCACCATACCGCCGACACTCGCCAAATCGCGCGAGGCAGGGTAGGTGGGCATGAGCGCACCGTGTTTGAGTGTCTCTTTCTCGAAATCTCGGTAAAACACGCCGGGCTGCGTTTGGGCCTCGGTAGCACTCACACTTTCGATATGGTTCATGTGCTGCGTAAAGCTCACGACTATGCTGTCGTTGATGGCGCCGCCAGCCATATCCGTACCGGCACTGCGCGCCGTCACCGATAGCTGCGGCACCGTTTTCTTCTTGGCTGCCACCAGCCTGATGAGCGTTTGCACATCCTTGCTGTCTTGAGGAAACACCACCAGCTCCGGCCTGATCTCGAACATGCTGGCATCGTGGCTGTACATCTCTTTAGCGCTTGCTGAGTCATCCAGCTCACCCCTGAAGCCAGCGCTTTTTAGCTCTTGTTTTATGTCTTCCATACCCCTCCAGCTTACCGCGTTAGCCCAGCGGCTTGCAAGACGCTTATACTTTTACTACACTGGATACTAAGATGGCAAAAGAAAAAGTCCTGATTGTTGGAGGCGGCTTCGGCGGAGTTAAGGCTGCACTTGAGCTTGCCAGCGATGATCGGTTTGCGGTTACACTGTTATCTAACCACCCGAACTTCCGCTACTATCCCACGCTGTACCATTCTGCAACCGGCGGGAGCTACGCCAACTCTTCCATCCCGCTCGACACACTCTTTGCCGGAAAGAAGATAGATCTATACAAAGGCACCGCCAAGACGCTCGACCGTCGGGCCAAGACCATCACCACCGATGACGGGCAAGTTTTCGGCTACGACACGCTCATACTGGCACTCGGCGTCGTGACCAATTACTTCGGTATTAAAGGCCTAGAAGAATTCTCGTACAGTATCAAATCTATCGAAGAAATTGAAAAATTCAAGGCCCACTTGCACCAACAGCTCACGAGCGACCACCGGCCAGATCTAAACTACGTCATTGTCGGTGCCGGACCGACCGGTATCGAGCTGGCAGGGGCACTGCCGCACTATCTCAAACGCATCATGAAAAACCACGGCATCACCGGCCGGGCGATACATATCGATTTAATTGAAGCCGCGCCGCGCTTGCTGCCGCGCATGCCTAAAGACACTTCGCGCGCGGTACGCCGGCGGCTTAAACGGCTCGGTGTACACCTATACGTCAACCAAGCCGTGCAGGCCGAATCGGCCGACGACCTCATGGTGAACGGCAAGCCAATCCGCAGCCACACCGTCGTATGGACTGCCGGTGTCACTAACAACCCGTTTTTCAAAGACAATGCCTTTGCGCTGACACCACGCGGCAAAGTGTGGGTCGACACGTACTCGCAGAGCGAAAACGGGATATACGTGATAGGCGACAACGCCAACACACCCTACAGCGGGCTGGCACAGACCGCCATCAATGACGGCTCATTCGTCGCCCACAACCTCATTCGCCGCGCCGACAGCAAAAAACTGAGGAGTTACACGGCCACGCAGCCTATCACCGTCATACCGGCAGGACACAGGTGGGCAGCAGTCATCTGGAGCAGCGTCCGCCTTTACGGCTGGCTCGGGTGGGTCCTGCGCGAAGCCGGTGATCTGGTCGGCTTCCACGATATCGAGGGATCATGGCCCAAAGCCACCGAACAATGGATCACCGAATTTTCGAGCCACGAATCATGCCCGACTTGCCTTAAGGCCACCGCACACAAATAGCGTAAAACGGCCCGGCTCGCTACAATAGAGAACATGAGTGAGCGTGTGCGCGAGAACACAGCCGCTGGCGCTAGCCTAAACACGGCCCAACAACAGGCTGTCGACATCATCGACGGGCCAGTATTAGTCGTGGCCGGCGCCGGGACAGGTAAAACGCGGGTCATCATTGAGCGCGTCATGAACCTGCTCGGGCAGGGAATCTCCCCCGAAAACATTCTTGCGCTCACGTTTACCGAAAAGGCCGCTGCCGAAATGCTCGACCGCCTTA
>DASVGU010000005.1:0-3601 GCA_036379375.1 Saccharimonadales bacterium (SeqCode) | reverse complement strand
AGAGATTTGTGATGGAAGAACGAATTCCAAATTGCGAATTCCAAGTTCCGAAAGCGACCGGAGGGAACGACTAATGCAAGGCCAGCCAAGAATCGAAATCCTCCTCGAGGAAGTGGTCAAGAAGAAAGCTTCTGACCTCCACCTGCAGGTGGGATTGCCGCCGATGCTTCGGATTGATGGTGCACTGGCGCCTGTTACCGGAGCAGATGCGCTCACCGAAGAAACGGTCGAATCGCTGATTTTTGCCATATTAGACGAAGACCAGAAGCAAATACTCTTAAAAGACAAGGAATTTGATTTTTCCTTTGCCTTTGGCGACATGGGGCGGTTCCGCACCAATGCCTTTCACGAGCGCGGCAACCTAGCCGCAGCGCTGCGATTGATCCCGAATGAGATTTTGACGCTCGAACAGCTCGGTCTGCCGCCGGTAGTGAACAAATTTGCTGATTTTCCGCGTGGGTTGGTGCTCGTTACCGGGCCGACCGGCTCCGGTAAATCAACATCGCTTGCTGCCATGATTCACAAAATCAACATGGAGCGAGCCAATCACATTATTACCATCGAGGACCCGATTGAATACACGCACAAGTCCAAAAAATCGGTGATTGTGCAGCGCGAAGTGCACTACGACACGTATTCGTTTAGTGCTGCACTGCGCTCCGCCCTTCGCGAGGACCCGGACGTGGTGCTCATCGGCGAGATGCGCGACCTCGAGACCATCGCCAGCGCCATCACCATTGCCGAAACGGGGCACTTGGTGTTTGCCACACTGCACACCAACAGCGCAGCCCAGAGTATCGACCGTATGATTGACGTCTTTCCGCCGCACCAGCAGCCGCAAATCCGCGCGCAGCTGTCTAACATCCTTATGGCCATCGTGTCGCAGCGACTCGTCCCATCCATCGGCGGCGGCCGTATTGCCGCGGCCGAGATTTTGGTAGCGACACCAGCCGTGCGCAACATCGTGCGCGAGGGCAAAACCCATCAGCTCGACGCTGTTATTCAGACCGGGGCTGAATTTGGTATGCAGAGCATGGACAAAACCCTAGTGGCGCTTATTCATGCTGGAACGATTAGCTACGACGAAGCTCGCAATTTCGCGGTTGATATCGATGAGCTTGACCGGCTCATGAGGGAATAATTATGGCGTATGGTAGAGGGCGTATGGTAGAGGGGGACTGTAGGATAGCTTTGTTTACTACGGCCACCTACTACCTACCACCTACCACCTACCAAGGTTTGCCGGAGGCAAAGCTATGCTGACATATCGCTACACTGCCCGTAATCCGCAAACCGGCCAACAGGTGAGGGCCGATGTCCAGGCCGACTCCGAGGGAGCAGCCGTTAAGTTGATCCGGGAGCAAGGATTGACGCCGGTAGACATCAAGATGGCCGATAAAGGCGGTAGCTTTGGTCTCCATATCGGCGGCAAGGTTAGGGCGAAGGACCGGGTGCTGTTCAGCCGACAGCTCAGTACGCTCATTAATGCCGGCTTGCCGCTATTGCAGGCGCTTAGAAGCGTGAACGAACAGACGGCCAGCAAACCGCTCAAGATAGTGTTGGCGCAGATTATCAGCAGTGTGGAGGGCGGCGGTACGCTGTCGGCCGCTATGGCCAAACACCCCAAAGTGTTTAACGATGTGTATATCAGCCTTATCGCGGCCGGCGAGGCTTCGGGTACGCTCGACAAGGCCCTGGACCGCCTGGCAATCCAGCAGGAAAAGGATGCCGACCTGGCCAGCAAAATCCGCGGTGCCATGACGTACCCGGTTATCGTGCTGCTGGTGATGGCTGGTGTGGTTGGGTTTATGATGGTCAAGGTGATGCCGCAGGTGAAAGGCATTTATGCAAGCATGAATGGTATTTCACTGCCGCTCGTAACGCGGATTATGCTCGGGGTCTCGGATTTTGTGATTCATTTTTGGTGGGTGGTGCTGATTGTGTTGGTGCTAGTAGTCTTCTTTGGCCTGCGTTGGGCGCGCACCGGGCCGGGCCGACAGGTTATGGATAAGGTCAAGATGAAGGCGTGGCCGGCCGGGCCGCTGTTTATGAAGGTCTACATGGCGCGGTTCGCCCGCACCGGTTCGACGCTGGTGGCCAGTGGTGTCCCACTGCTGCAGGTGCTGCAAATTACTGCCGATGCCGTGAACAACGTGCATATTCGCAAGTCAATCATGCGGGCTGCCGAAAAGGTACGCGGCGGCAAATCGCTGGCTGACGCGCTCACCAATGACCCGAATTTCCTGCCGCTGGTGCCAAATATGTTGAAGATTGGCGAGCAGTCGGGCTCGATGGAGCAGATGCTCGGCAAAGCTGCCGATTACTACGAGAAAGAAGTCGACAACCAGGTGGCGGCGATTTCGAGCATTATCGAGCCGGTACTGATGGTTGTCCTGGGCATAGTGGCATTCGCCATTGTGGCGGCGGTGCTGCTGCCTATCTACGGCTTGGCGGGGAACAGTAGCTTTACCAATGGCGCTGCCGGGGGGTAGGGTGTGGATAACCGGTTGCGTTATGGAAGCATAACCGGTATTATTCTGCAATTAGAGGCACCGTAAACAATGCTAATAAGGGGGCATTACAAATGCTAAAACAAGTAAAAAGGAAAAGAGAAGAAGGCTTCACCATCATCGAAGTCCTGATCGTGCTGGCCATTGCCGCACTTATTTTGGTCATCGTGTTCCTGGCCGTACCGGCACTGCAGCGCAGCTCGCGTAACACTCAGCGTAAGAACGACGCTGCTAACGTACTCTCGGCAGTGAGCGACTATGTCAGCAACAACAGTGGTCAACCGCCGGCAGCGTGTAGCTCGACGGCTGGAGCCTTTTCGGGTAGCGGGGATTGTAAGTTCCTGCAAGATGTTAAGCTTGGCTACTACAACGCGTCAAACGCCACGATCAAGGTAGTGACGTCGGTTCCAGGCTCGGCACCGGACACCAACACTGTCGACATCATTACTGGTGCGCAATGTGGCACGACGGCTGCGGATAACCCAACTTCATCTACCAACAACCGACAATACGTCGCTTGGTATGGGATTGAAGGCAGCACCGGCGCACAGTGTGTCGAAGGCTAGTCCGCTAGGTTAAGATCCTTCCAAAGAGAAGCGCCTCGCAAATAGGGGGCGCTTCTTTTGATCACTATGGTACTATTAACGGTAATGATTATTGTCGTGCTGACCGTGCTGGGCCTGATATTCGGGAGTTTTGTGAACGCGCTGGTATGGCGGTTGCATGAACAAGAGGGCAAATCTAAAAAATCCCGCCAACAGTACTCTATCCTAAATGGCCACTCGATGTGCCCGAACTGCCACCATGAATTGGCCGCAAAAGACCTGGTGCCGGTGCTAAGCTGGCTGTGGCTGAGGGGCAAGTGTCGCTACTGCCGTAAGCCGATCTCTTGGCAATATCCGGCCGTGGAGCTGATGACGGGGCTGCTGTTCGTCGGCAGCTACCTGTGGTGGCCGCTGAGCCTTCAGGGGGTAGGGTTGTTCCAGTTTGTGGTGTGGCTCGGGTTTATCGTGGGATTTATGGCGTTGGCGGTCTATGATTTGCGCTGGTTTACACTGCCGAACCGCATCGTGTACCCATTGATAGCGCTA
>DASVGU010000004.1:0-11955 GCA_036379375.1 Saccharimonadales bacterium (SeqCode) | reverse complement strand
GTTGCCGTTGGCATTGGGTGGCGGCACGACGATGGTATACGGCTTTCCCTTCCCGTGCGCTCCGAATGCGCCACTTTGTTCCCAGAGGTCATAGATATCACGCTCGTACGCTCCCGGGTCGTAGGTTTTGGGCAGTTTCATATCCTACGCAGTATATCACCTCTGTTATTGCTCGACAACCAGCCTTCTATATTATTCATTAACATGCTATAATATACATGTATGGAATCGATCAACGTTGCCGGCCCGCCATCTGGCGGCTTAGAGACACTTCGGGCACTTCGCTGGCTCGTGGACCCGCAGAAAGTGCTACCGAATGTTTCTATAGAACGCTCAGATCTTGAGTCCGACAATGCCTTGGTGGAGGACCTATACATACTTGCTCCCGGAGTCGGCCTAATTGGCGAAATACAGATTGGCGCTCCTGGCCAGGGGCTGCCGGATCACGTAGAGTCGGTTTCCCTTGATCCTGAGTATCGGGATATGGGCTATGGTACGGCGGCTTATCTTGCTGCCATAGCCAGGTCTGTCGACTGCGGCCGTGATTTACGCTCAGACCCCAGGGGAACGACGGATGTTGCGAGACGTGTCTGGCAAGGTCTTGGCCGTGTATTGCCTATAGACGGGTTGGATGGGCCTTGTAGGCCCGATGTATTCTTTGCTCAGGTAAATTATGTTGTGAGAAGCCAGGCGGTGCGCGAGATGCTTGCCGGGCAAGCCGTGCTACATACTCAGGCTCGGGTTGATATCTAGCGTGTAAGGGTCGGCGATGGGTTGGCCGAGTACGGTCATGTAGCAGCCCAGGGCGGCGATCATGGCGCCGTTGTCGGTGCACAGCTTGAGGTCGGGGAACTCGACAGGCAAGGGAAGCCGGCCGGTGAGCTGGGCGCGCAGTTCGCTGCTGGCGGCCACGCCTCCGGCAATAACTACCGAGGCAGGGGAGAACTCGCGGTACGCCTTGGTAGCCTTATCCACGATGGTTTCACATGCAACGCGCTGGAACGTAGCGGCAATGTCGGCCTTCTGGGCCCCAGAGAGACGCTCAGGCAGGTTTTTGGATGGAAATGTGTAATCCTGGCCAATCATGGCCTGGGCTTGCCGCAAAACGGCGGTTTTGAGGCCCGAAAAGCTAAAGTCGTATTTCCCAGGCATTTTAGCCTTCGGCAACTCAAAAGCACGATCGTTGCCGTGCTCAGCGGCCTTAGCCACCGATGGGCCGCCGGGGTAGGGCAGGCCGGTGATTTTGGCCACCTTGTCGAATGCCTCACCGATAGCGTCGTCCTGGGTTTGCCCTAGCAGCGTGTAGTCGAAATGGTTGTGGAACAGCGCCAACTGGCTGTGGCCGCCCGATACGATGATAGCCAGCAGGGGAAACGCCGGCGCACTGGTGCGCGCTGTGTAGCCGGGCAGGGCAGTGGAGGTGATGAAATTAGCGTACACGTGTCCCATGACGTGATCGCAGCCGTAGAGAGGCTTGTCGTGCGTCAACGCCAGCGTGCGGGCGGTGAGCACACCGATGAGTAAGCTGCCGCCCAGGCCGGGGCCATAGGTAGCTGCAATGCTGTCGATCTGCTGCCATTGCTCGGCTTGAGCGGCGCCAGGGAAGGCTTCGTCGAGGGATTGTTGGATAACGGGCACGATGGCCTCGATATGGCTGCGCGCGGCAATTTCCGGTATCACGCCGCCGTATTTGGCGTGCAAATCCATGCTGGATGCCGTTACGACACTCAGCAGGCGGCAGCCTGTGGCTCCATCCGGCGAGCCGTGCTCACTCAGCTCCACTACGGCTGCCGATGTCTCATCGCAGCTCGTCTCAATACCCAGGACTTTCATTGCTACCAGCGTAGCACAGCTCTAGGGGTCTAGACAGCTGTCAGTGTGCCGCTCTTGTGCATGGCGGCCACAGCAGCTTTAGCGGCGACTTTGCCTGCGTGCTTGGTGGTTTTACTGATAGTTGTGAATTTATCAGGGTTGTTCTTGGCCCACTCATTCATGAAATGCAGGACATTGGCGTGCCATTGTGCCACGCCAGCGTGGTCTATGCCGTACAGCGGCGCGTTGTGCAGGGCTGTTCCGGCCATGCGATACGAGGCGTCGTTGGTAAAGAAGTTGCCGTGGAACTCGTGTGCCATATGGCTGTACAGGTCGCGTACGCCGGCGCCGCTTAAGTGTTGGCCGTTCTGACTAAAGGTGTCACGGATTGCCTGGTAATAGCCCTCGCCTGATTTAATAGTCTCAGTAGCGTGGTGCGGATTGAGGACGCCTGAATGAGCAGCCGGTGTGTGGCCTGCTGGTGGTGAGGTGTGTGCCGGAGGCGGACCCGGTTTAAATTGGTAGCCTCCGCCGTGCGGGTTGCTAGGCGGCGTATAACCTGGCCGCTGTCCTTGGGTACCAGGCTTTGGCGGTTGATATCCACTGCCGTGGCCACCAGTACCACCGTGGCCGCTACCGTGATGCAGACCCCAACCAAACGGGTGGAAATCTGTTGCGATGACCTCGCCCAGGAACATACCTGCACCAGACGCCGTTCCAGATATGAGTGCAGCATTCCGTACGTGGTGGCGATTGTCTTTGATATCTTTCTGGACGCGCTCCCTAATAATGTTACGCAGGGCGGTTGCGCCCAGCGCGGCCTTCGATTGATAATCTATAACACCATCATGACTGATAGATTCTGCTGCGTGCTGCAGGTTGCTGTGATCCTCGTTATAACGCGTGCTGAACCGCTTTATCTGGTTTACGCGGTTGCCAATAGTGGCAGTGTAGCCAGCCCGGGCGCCGTTAACTACGGTCAGGCTTGGTATAGCGACCGCCATGCCGACGCCAGAGGCTACGCCAACGGCAACAGCAGCGTGGTACAAGCCAAATCCTGCCCCCATGTTGGTAGGGATACTCAGTCCAATAAAGCGGTGGCGCTTGGACAGCCAGCGAGCGACTTTGGCGCGGCGGGTGTCGTCGGCTTGCATTACTGCCAGCTCGGCTTGGCTGAATTGCTGGTGCTCATCGAGCACGGCATGCACACTATTGGTGAGTACAGCGGTGTTATCATGGCCCGAGTTGCGCCAGTGTTTGATAAGCAGGGCGTGGGCGGCCGTTAGTTTGGCGTGGTACTCAGCGTCAGCGGTGTTGTATGCGTCTTGCAGGTGCCGAGTCTTGCGGCCGTGCTTTTTGCGGATCATCAGGTCTTGCTTGTAGGCTACAGCGGCGAGCTTTTTGCGAGCGTCTTCGAGCTCGGCAACGGCTGCCTGGTATTCCGGCGTGGTGGGCTTGTCGTTGAGTAAGTTGGGCGTAGTTGGGGCAGGGGGCGTGTTGGCCGGGTACTCGGCGCGGAGGTGCTCCAGCAAGGCTTTGACCATAGCCTGGCCAGAAGTCTCCGGGTGGTTGCGGTTGCCCTCGGCGTCTTCGTCACCCATTTGCCACTGCATAGGGCCCATCTTGTCAGCAGAGACAGTTTCCAGCATAAAGAGTAACTTGTCGTAAGCCTCGGGGTTGCTGTCGCGGCTGAGGTGGCTGTCGAGGTAGCTTTTGCGCATGTCACCGAAGGTAGACTTAGTCTCGTCCTCGGCTTCGTTCATCACTCCATTGGCTTTAAAGGCCTGGTCGATGCTTATTTTGCCATCGGCATCGGGCTTTAAGGCTTCATCGAAAGCAACCTGCCGTGCGGCATCGATGGCTTCCTGCTGCTGGTTGCGCAATTCCTGGACGGCCACGATATCAGCAAAGCTCAGGTCCTCGGGCAGCGTAGGCTGCAGGTTAGGCGTGGTAGGTCCCTGATTTGGGTTCATGATGGCATATCATACCACACATAAGCGTTTTGCGCAAGTATATTATTTCTAGGCGGCGGGACGATTAGCAGAGCATATTATGTATCTATAATTGACAATTTAACACGTTTATGCTAGTATACTAGCTGTTTCACTTACGTTTCGGAGGTGGACGGACCTTAAGAACCGTTGTTTATAAGGCAGGAACGCTGCCAGGGGCAGTAGCAGTAGCTTGAAGCGCAACACGGTGGGCAGATTATACCTGAGGTATATGTGCCCCGTCCGCGTTGCGCTTGAGGCAGCAATGCTTCGCGCAGCAGGCGTGGCTCACTCAAGTGGGCTGCAGCCAACCCTACCCAACATAACTACATATATATCGCATATTCCTTTTAGTGGCGTAATCGTGTAACGCGGTTTGTAGATGGCAACAAAGAGGGAGAGACACGGCACGGAAGTGTTGGGGGTAGTCTTTCCTTGCTTGTTGTCGTCTACACGTGTGACGATAACCCGTGGCTGGCAAGCCCCAAGACTCAGGTAGAGTCACCCATTGGGACGGCACCAGCCTCCCACACCCGAAAGGAGTGGTCCAAATGACCACCGACGCACGTCGCAGTGCCCGCAAGATCGTGAACGCAGAGAACCTCGAGGATCTCGAGGACGACATCGTCAACGCGATTGAAGCATTCTTCGCGGCACCGGGCAGCATCGTCCACCCCGTCATCAAGGCGAAGGTTGGAGGCGAGCTCTTGCAGCTTGTCCAGGGTGTCGGTGTGCAGGGCACACTTGACGCGTCCGTCTTCGTGCGGAGCCACGTCAGCCAACTCGGCGGTGGCACTCCCGCACCGGCAGCGGTCGCGAACACGGCACCCGTAGGCCAGTCCACGCAGGACAAGCTTGACAAGCTCGATGCCCTCTTGGGCACAGGATCGGCCGAGGACGCA
Source organism: Saccharimonadales bacterium (SeqCode) (assembly GCA_036379375.1). Taxonomy (GTDB): domain Bacteria; phylum Patescibacteriota; class Saccharimonadia; order Saccharimonadales; family UBA4665; genus DASVGU01. The sequence continues at coordinate 7,250 of DASVGU010000004.1, read as the reverse complement.
CTCGACAAGCTCCTCAAGCTCCTTGCGGGGCTTGAGGGCGCCAGCCCGGCGGCTCGCGCGCAGCGCATCACGCACGCGCAACGAGTGTTCGACCAGCGGCTCGCCAACGCTCTTCCAGTCGCCGCAGGCGGCTCGAAGCTCAAGGTTGAAGAGGACAACGATGTCCTCAAGAAACTGAGTGCGTTCGAACCCGTCGCGGCCGCCATGGCAGGCGCCTCGACTGCTGAGAAGCAGAAGCGTGTGACTGCGATGATTTCTATCGCAAACGGCACTGTGCCGCTCACGCCGTCGGGGCTCGTCGACGCTGATCCGGCAGTCGTTTCGGAGCGTGACGCCGCACAGGCCGAGCGCGATGCCGCACGGGCTATCGTGGACGACATCAAGTCCAACGCCCGCCCGGCGCGCCGAAGCGGCCTCATGGTCGTGACAATGTCGGCGGCCAAAGCGCCTACCAAGGCCAAGTTCTCGGGTAAGTTTACCGAGTAACAGGCCGGCGGCGGGTCGCAACTAATCACCGGAAGGGGTGATGCGATTGGGCAGTAAAAACTGAATATGTAGTAACGGGTAGGGCCGCGGGTGTGCTGGAGAGCAGAAAGTGTCTTTGACCCCCTTTTGGGATCATTGAACCTTTCTGTTTCACCAGCCGCCCGCGTACTTACCTATTTTGCCTATTTCGTGACTTATAAAGAACCGGTCCTTAAGGCTCATAATTGTATGTGATTATCACTCAGACCATCTCCATAATATTGACAAAAAGCAAACTATTTGCTACAATAAACGCTAGATTTTACAAAAATTAACAACCAAAAAGAGAAATAAAAAATGCTAGAAACACTTCCACACCAGGCCCCAAACCCCGCTGAACAACTGCCTCAGAACGCAGTAGATGCGCAGATTGCCGGGATGGAGGACCAATTCTCACAGGGCTCGCTAACCGGTGACGCCCTGGAACAGCAGCTGCAGTCCGTAGAAGCCGAGCTGGGTATAACACCGCCCGAGACCGATGGCAAGGGCAACATTACCGCGGCCGAGGAAAAAGTCGCTGCCGACGGCACACGCCTGGCGGAGCAGCAGACGCATGGACCCGAGCATGCAAGTGATGAGGCCACGGCCACAGAGCGTGAGCTGGCCCGCGTGAAAACCGCCAAGGGTACTATGATAAAAATCTTTGGCAAGGAGAAATACGATGAGCGCTTTGCGGGCAACCCGAACGTTGACCCTGATGCGTATATTGCTAAGCTACAGGCCGAAGCAAGGCTCGGGCGGCATGCCAAGGTTGAGACCGAAGAAAATCCGGAACAATTTAAGGCTACCTTTGGTATAACTCCTGAAGAGTTTGATGCGCTGCAGCGTGCCGACCAACGCAAGGTACTTTCACATACTTATGAGAAACCGGCCGGTGATGATAAAGGTACGGAGACGCCACCCGTGGATGCTTCTCTGCCTGGCGAGCCTGCCGAGGGAGTAACTACTGCACCACGGCGCAAGATGACGCTGAGCGAACTGGCTGCTGAGAAGACCAAGGGGCCTAACCTTCACTGGAGCGAAGAAGATGCCCAGGGGCCGCTGCACCGGGCGGCGCGCCAGGGGAAACTCCGGGCCGGCTGGAGTGAAGAGAATAGCGCGCCTGTCTTAACAGCTAGGCCGCAGAGTCTTGCCGAGCAGCCAGCTAAGAAAAGCCGTGTCCATGCGCGCGGTGATGGCCGTGTGCTGAAGACTCCTAAGATTGATGCGCTAGATTTGCGCCGTGACCCCGATGCTCCCCGGCCTGAGGCACCTATGCCTACTGCGCCAGAGCCCGCAAGCGACCGCCTGCTGAAGACTCCTAAGATTAATGCATTGGACTTGCGCCGTGATCCCGATGCACCGCGACCAGTTGCACCAGACCCTGAAGTAGCCCCTCGCGATGATATTGCAGAGGTGCGCGACGCGTTCAAGCTTGACGGTGCGGATGAAAAGGGCAAGCCTGAAGAGTCGCCGGAGAAGGCCAGAAAGACGAGCCGGGCTCGCCGGGTAGGCCGTGCGATACTGCGCAACTTCCCGCTGCGCGGGTAAGGGTGTATGTGTCACAGAAGAATATCTTGCTCTGGGCAGTGCGTTTCACGCGGGCAAGCCTCAGGCTTGTCCGGCTGCACTACGCCTGACCCTGCCCAGAACAAGATATTCTTCTGTGTGGCGATATGTTTGGACCGGTAGTTGATGTTATCTGGCTGCGACTTAAGCCTGACCCTGCCCAGCAACAAGATATTATCCCTTTATATGATTGCCTATCTTGTATACTGTAGGCAATGAGTGCACGCGGCGTTATTAAGAAGCTTATCCCGGCGGGGGTATTTAAGAAGATTGAGCCGTTCGGGCATTTGTGCGAAGCGGTGGCCGAGAACATTGCGTTTGGCTTCCCGGCGCGCGGGCTGAAGGTGATAGGCGTGACCGGCACGGCGGGCAAGACCACGACATGCACGCTCATAACGCACTTGCTGCGTGAAAGCGGATTCAAAGTGGCCATGATGACCACCATATCGATAGATTACGGTGACGGCAGGGGGCCGCAGCACAACACCTCACGGATGACGTCGCTAGGGTCGCTGCCGCTGCTACGCGCTATTAAGAAAATACGCGGGAACGGCGTGGAGTGGCTGGTGCTGGAGACGACCTCGCATGCCTTGGCGCAGCACCGCGTATGGGGGGTTCCGTACAGTATCGTGGGCTACACGAACCTGAGCCACGACAATGTGGACTACCATGGGACGTTTGAGAACTATCGGCGGGCCAAGCTGCGGCTGTTTGAGCAGTGCAATCGCAACCGGCGCGGGCAACGTGTGGGCGTGGTAAATGCCGATGACGCGAACGGGCACTACTTTGCCGAGGCGATTGCCCACCCGGTGATGTACGGGGTAAAAAAGGGTGATTTGCGCGCCAGTGACGTACAGCTGGGGCCGGGCGGCAGCACATTTACGGCTCGTCTGGGCAGTGAGGTGTACCGTGTAACATCGCATTTGCCGGGGGAGTTTAATGTGTATAACACCTTGGCAGCGATAGGCGTGGCCCGCGCGGCGGGACTGACCCGCGAGCAGATAGAGCATGGAGTGGCGAGCCTGCCGAGTGTGGAGGGGCGGATGAACTTGGTTGACGAGGGGCAGAATTTTGGCGTAATTGTGGATTATGCACCGACTCCGGAAGGATTTACGCAAGTGTACGCGGCGGTGAAGCCGACGGTGAAGGGGAAAATTATCACCGTATTTGGCTCAGCGGGGCGGCGCGATAAGCTCAAGCGGCCTATCCAGGGCGAAATTGCGGGGCGGGAATCGGATATTGTCGTATTGACCGAGGAAGACGACCGTGACCAGGACGGCATGGAAATTATCCGTGAAATTGCGGCGGGGGCGGAAAAAGCCGGCAAGGTGGAGGGCAAGGACATGTTCCTAGTCCACGAGCGCGAGGTGGCGGTGCAGCGGGCAATTGATATGGCCAAGGCCGGTGATCTAGTGTTGCTGCTGGGCAAGGGTGAGGAGACGGTGATTGTGACCAATAAGCCGGGCTTTACCCCCGGGCCGGGGCACGTGTACAACGAATCGACCGACACGGTACGCCGGGAGTATAACGAGACGGCGGCAGCGCGCGCAGCCCTGAGAAAGCGGCTAAGCAAGGAATAGCTGATGCCCGTCGGTATTATTGGTTGTCAGGCTGCCAGTTCTATGCCGGCTGCCTGATAGATTTGCTGCATCATACCGAGATATTCTGACTGGCTTTGGCCCGGGTCGGCGTGGCCTGTATTGCCGCGGACGCAGTATAGCTCGCCGGGCAGGCTTGCCTGCCAGCAGGCTGCTGCCGCAGGGTTGTCGATGACTGTATCACGGGTTGGGTCGAGGGGTTCGGTCCTGCTCACGAAGGTGTCCTGGAGTGCTGGGGTAAAATCGGTCGAAGCGTATGAGTTTATGTATCGGGCCTCGGATTGGACCAAGCGGTTGGCGGGCTGGCCCGCAATTGCCTTCTGAATGGCTTTGACCATGGCGTGTGTCGGCCGTGAGGTGTGGTTGGATATATCGATCGATACGTCTATAAGGTACCGGACAGCTCTTCCACCGTGGAGGCCGAGATGGTGAGTGGTAGACAAGAAGTTAACACCGGTTTGCTGGCTGCCCTTGACGTGTTCGTGGCTCTCTGGCGTACAGTCCAGGTTGATGACGCGCGTGCGCTGGCCGGCTCGCGCCCGGCGGGCGGCTAGTTCGACAGCCACCATACCGCCGATGCTGTGACCATAGATGTCGAGCTCATCAATACCTCTGTCGGAACAATAATCATTACACAGTTTGAATAGTTCGCGGGGCCGCAGACCTTTGTCGGCATAGTGGGCAACTGCAATATTGCCGCGTCTTGCTAAGACTGGCCGGAGAGCAGTGGCAATATCATCGGGGTTGTTTACATTGAATCCCGGGCAGATGAGTGTCGCGACGTTCTGCGGTGCGGGGGGATCGCCGTCGGCATAGTGAGTTATCCTGCTCGGCGTCCGCCGGATGATGTCCTCGGACACTTGGTCGGTTGCGAACATAGCCGTGAGGCTGAGAGCTACGGTCCCGGCAAGCCTTCCGGTAAGCTTTAGGGGCTTTAAATACTCACGGTGCGGCGGCACCAGATAAGTTTCGATTGTTGGGGCCAGATCGAGCGTGCTCATTACACTGCAAAACTAAGATAGTTATTTATTACAGTATACGTTCAATAGTCAAGTGTGCGTGAGGACCGTTTTGCTTGAGTGGCGGAGACGCCGGGATCGTGTGGGAGGTAACGGGGCTCCGGCAGCCTAGTCGACGATGTGCGTGAGGGTTGCGGTAGCTCTTTGGCTGGGGTCAGGGTTTAGATATATCACGACGTTTGCGTCGGGGTCTGTGATTCCCTCGCCTAGGGCTCTCCCGGATATTTTGGCCTCGTCCGGTAAGCCGAGCTCGGTTAGGTGGGTAGCAGTGGCGTCCACCGATATGTGCCGGGGTTTTGGTTGTGGTGCTTCCGATTTTGGAAGTGAGAGTGTCAATGGCAGCAGCTGGCGATGCGCGAAGGAGTAGCCATAAGCAAAGCGGACCTCTCTAGAAGTGGGGGGTTCAGTGACATTGTACACGTTCGTCTCAACGTGAGGCATAACAATACTAATTATAAAAGACTAGTGAGAATAAGTCAACACTGACTCACTCTGTTCCTGTTCGGCTTTCACAAGTAGCAGGTTGGTCTCAGATGCACGCTCCTTAGCGATTTGCTCGGGAAGGAAGAAGTGATTTTGAAACTCATGGTCTAGCGCTAGAGAATACGCTAAAACGTGGTTGTGCATGGCGCTGTATGTTTTGTCAAACATACCTTGTCTTTCGATAGGCTCGAGGCTGGATGCTACTCTGATGTATAAATCTTGGCCGTTTGCGGCAGTGGTGATGTAATCTGTCCCATCGAGCTGCTCTTCTAGTCTAGCCGGGCGGAACTCGCGGCCTGCTATGCCCAAAAGTTGGCCGTACGCAAGCACGTGTTGAGATCTGCGAACGATATCTTTTATACGTTTACTCGCGAAGTCGTAGTCGTAATCGGGACTCAATGCCCAAGCCACTGTTTTGTCGAGACCGGCTTCAAGCTCCGCAGCACTCGCATCAGGATGACTTCTCGCAAGCTCGAGGATCGAATTCTCGAAACTGCGGGTTGTCCTTAGTGCTTTCTCGCGTGCGTCACCTTTGACGTGTTGCTTGAGTGCCATATTCGCGAGAACAAAATCCGGAGTTGCCATACGGAGATTAAAGACTTGAGTCCAAAGAGAGTGGGGATGGTTTTTATTGTGTGCTTGCAGCTTGGCGTGCACGAACGCACTCAGTAGCTTCCAATATGCGGGGGATGCATCGTCTCTTGGCCTGACCCCTTCGCTTCGAAGCATGTGGTGGAACATAGGGTCGTCTAACACACTGTTACCAATCCTTTTGGCGGTAGCAAAGGCGGCGGCAATAGAGTCGGGTGATGCAGAATGTTCTGATTTTGGTGTTTTAGGAGCGTCAACGCTCATAGCGGTTTAATAATAACATAATATATTGTAAAATACAAGGGACGCACTCTTGTCTCGTCTTTTAGTGTTCTGTACTGTAAAACCTCAGAATACGCCGTGGTTCTGCAGAAAACAAGGACCTCTCGCCAAATTTCTTTTATAGATAATCTATTCGAGGGTGAGGGTGGTGCAGCGGATATAGCCGCCGCCTTTAACGAGCTCGGTGATAGTAGGCGTAACGGTGCGCAGGCCCTTGGCTTCGATGGCAGCTTTGAGTTGGGGTGCTTTTCCGCTCATGACGACGGTTTCGCCGGTAGAAATGAGGTTGCAGGCAAAGGCTTGCTTGGCCTCACGCAGACTTACTTCTACCTTGTCGATATCCTTGATGGCACGGATTTTGGCCTGGCTTGCTCTGGTGAACGCTTTGGGACACCAGGCGATAAGATGAGGCGTAAGTACACAGAGCGCGAGGTCGATATCGTAGAAAAAGCTGTCGGGCCAACCTGAATCAGTATTGATGACCGCACGGCCATACCAGGTGCGCAGGGGCACGGTCTGGAGGCTGATGACGTGGTAGCCGAGCGTGTCGGCGACGAATTGGTGGGCTGCCGGGTCGGTGCGGTAGCCGCTGCCCATAAAGAGGTAATTGCCGCAGGGGAGGGCGTCGCCCTGGCCGCTAAAATGCACGGTTTCGGGGAGTTTATAGATTGTTTTGCCCTGGCCGCGGAGGATTTGCTCGGCGTAGGGCTCCTCGCCGGCACGGGCGTCGGGAAGGCGTGACATGACGGCTTTGCTGCCGCGCACGAGCGCCCAGTTGGCAGTGTACACGCCGTCCTGGCAGTCGGCGGGCGGGTCGACCCGTACGACACTGATGCCGGCACGCTCCAGCGCGGATTGGATGGAATCGTGCTCGGCCTGAGCCCTGGCGACGTCTATCGGTGCATCTTTGTGCATGTACGGGTTAATAGCCTGGCTGTCACCAAAGAAGTTGGCACCGGACATAAGGACAGTGGTGTTTATTTGAGTGGACATCTACACCAGTGTAGCAAATATTGCGTAACACTACGTATTATGCTATAACTTGCATAAATGAATGCGCATCGCACAAGCCCGGTGGCTCTGGAGGATCTGACAGGGGTCAGACTGGCTGAATTCCCACTTGTTGAGCTCGGCACTGACTACAGGCAAATGGTGAGGCTGATACGGGAAATCCAGCCTGGCGGTATGGTACTGGAGGCGAAAG
>DASVGU010000003.1:0-3252 GCA_036379375.1 Saccharimonadales bacterium (SeqCode) | reverse complement strand
CTATGGCTTCGATAAACTGCCACTTAAGCTGCCACGCCGCAGCATCGAGCCAGCCGGAAAAAATGCGCTGCTGGAGTGCAAACAACAGATCCGTGAAAACCTTGTGAAAAGTGGTGCGAATGAAGTCCTAACCTATAGTTTTGTGCATGGCAAGCTGCTGGAGCGGGCCGGACAGGACGCCTCGCGTGCCTTTAAACTGGCCAATGCGCTCAGCCCCGAGTTGCAGTATTATCGCTTGAGCCTGTTGCCGAGTCTGCTCGAAAAGGTGCACCCCAACGCCAAGGCCGGGTATGATGAATTCGCTTTGTTTGAGATCGGGAAAGGCCATGTCTTAGACGAGCCGGATCCGGCAGAACCGGGCGTACCGAAAGAGGTTAACACCCTTGGCTTCGTCTATGCCGCCAAAAAGCCGGGACAGGGCGCGGCCTATTATGTAGCGTGCAGATATTTGATGAACTTATTGGCCGGTTTCCAGGCTACAGGCAAGGTCAGATTGGAACCTTTGGCGAGCGCCGATCTTTACAACAATCCTTGGCTTATCCAAATGACCGCGCCGTTTGAACCTGGCAGAAGTGCAGTACTCCGCGATGTCACGAAAGGTTCGGACACGAACGGCTTGGTCTGGGGTGTGGCCGGCGAGTTTAAATCGAGTGTCCGCAAGGCGCTCAAGTTATCTGAAAATTGCGCCGGATTCGAGATCGATCCGTTGTTATTGCAAAACGGTAGTGAAGCGGGAAACTATATCGAGCTGCCAAAATACCCGAAAGTCGAGCAGGATATTAGCTTGCGTGTTCCGGCTGATGTGAGATACCGGGATCTGTATGATTGTGTATGGGATGGGCTTGGCAAAGCCCAGCCTGAACATACATTGCCGAGTCTCGGGCCGCTTGATATTTACCAGAGTAAAGACGACCAGGCACACAAAAATATCACACTGCGGTTCACTATTGCCAGCTATGAGCGGACCCTTACGGACGCTGAAGTGCATGCGATGCTCGATGCCGCGGCTGCGGCCGCGCGCGAAAAATTTGGCGCTGAAGTATTGTAGAGCGTGTGCGGGCTGCCCGGCCAGCAAGGATTTCCCGCCGCGACGCGCACGAAAGCCTCGACAAGCCGCCCATTCCTCCGGTACAATAGGTTGGTAGCGTTATGGCAGAGACACGCAAGCGGGATAGATTTTTTGCTGGGTTTGGAGCCCTGCTGTTTTTGGTGACGGCTTCGGCGCTCACCATTATCATTATTGTCAGCAGCATTTCCAGCAAGCATAGTTCGTCGTCCAATAACTCGGCGCAGACGGCAGACACCAGTTCCGCGGTGTGCGGCCAGGACACGCAGGACGAAGCGACGCTGCCTGTGCCGCAGGTGTATGAGCCGCCCGAGCCGGTCAACAGTTTGCAGGCAACGGATTTGGTTGAGGGCAGCGGCACCCCCGTGAAAGACGGCGATTGCCTGGTGGTAAAGTATTACGGCACACTTGCCAAGAACGGACAGAAATTCGACGAAAACTACACTACAAACATCGGCTTCGAATTTTCGCTGGGTACAGGCGAGGTCATAAAGGGCTGGGACGAGGGTCTGGTGGGTATGAAGCCGGGCGGAACGCGGCGCCTGGTCATTCCTTCGGCTTTGGGTTACGGCAATCAGGCGGCCGGCGCGATCCCCGCCAACTCCGACCTAGTGTTCGTGGTCAAATTGCTTCGAGTGATACCTAACGCGGCACCGCAGCAGTAGGTTGTTTATATAATGCTGCCGGATTTTACCCCCACCGAGCAAGTAAGCGAGCTCACACGCACCGACCTTGTGGTGGGTACGGGTGCCGAGGCGGGCGCCCATGACACCGTGACAGTGCACTACACCGGGGCGCTGGCGGCCAGCGGGCACGTATTCCAGTCTTCCAGGGACTTTGGCAAGCCTATAAGCTTTGGGCTGGATCAGGTCATAAAGGGCTGGGGCGAGGGCGTGCCCGGTATGAAGGTGGGCGGCAAGCGCCGGTTGCTTATCCCGGCCGCTTTGGCGTACGGCTCCACACCGCCCTACGGCTCAGGTATTCCCGCCGATGCCAATCTGGTGTTCGATATCGAGCTGCTGGCTGTGAAAAGTGCGTGAAGTGTAGCCAAAAGCACAATATGTAGAGTATTGACGCGCAGCGGCTACGCTATTGTATAATTTTGGTACGAGAGATACGAGGGTAAAAACTAAAATATTTCTAAAGGGGGAAATATGGTCAAGAATATTACTATCTTTACGACGAACACGTGCGCGTACTGCGCCATGGTAAAGAAGTATCTTGATGTCAAAAATCATAAATATGAGGTGGTAAATCTGGATGATCACCCCGAGCGGCAGGCCGAGGCGCTAGCGCTGTCAGGTGCGCTCACCGTGCCGGTCACCGTGGTGACGAAGCAGGACGATAGCAGGGAAGTAGTGGTGGGGTATAATCTTGCCAAGTTAGCCCCTGCGGTAGCGTGAGCGCTTTTCTGGTGGCGCATTTTGGGCGTTAGTTTCTGTTCCGATGCTCACGCACCTCAAAGTGCGCTGCGCTTCGGTACTCGTCTAGCATCCCAAACTGTGCTCACCACAAAAGCTTTCTGAGCAATAGGCTAGCATTCTGAGGCACAGTGCAGCGTTGCCAACTCCAGTGCTCGCTCACCGTACCTCTTAGTACGGCTCGCTGTGCGCTTCGCTGGCGCCTTGCACCTACACTCCCTAGAAATTCAGCTTTGGCAGAAGCACATGGCTTCTTAAACGGAGGGAAGACGAGTACAATAGAAAGGTTGCTATGAGTGATAAAAAGCATGTGAGAGATGTGGTGATGGTTGGCGCTGGGCCGGCGGCGCTGGCGGCGGCAATTTATACGACGCGTGAGGATATTGATACGCTGCTGTTCGAACGCGCCGTACCCGGCGGGCTGGCAGCGGTCACCGACTGGGTAGACAACTATCCTGGTTTCCCAGACGGTTTGGCCGGGCTGGAGTTGGCCGAAAAGCTGCAAAAGCAGGCTGAACGCTTTGGGGCCGAGATTGAGTTAGGTGAGGTGCTGAAGATTACCGACGAGGGTACACATAAGCGGCTGGAAACGACCGGCGGTGACATATTGGCGCGCGCGGTGCTGCTGGCCATGGGCAGCGATTATAAAAAGATCGGCGTACCGGGCGAACAGGAATATTACGCCCGCGGCGTGCACTACTGTGCTACCTGCGACGGGGCCTTTTACCGTGACAAGAGGTTGGTAGTGATTGGCGGCGGCAATAG
>DASVGU010000002.1:0-3126 GCA_036379375.1 Saccharimonadales bacterium (SeqCode) | reverse complement strand
GGTTTATTCTTGCTTGGAATTTGTTGAGCGGCTGTACGATTACGAAGAATACAACTGCGGCAATAAGGATGAACGAAATGATAAAGTTGATGACGTCGCCGTACATGAAAGTGCTGCCGTGGACTTTGAAAGTGAGCGTCGAAAAGTCATGCTGGCCGCCGATGGCAGCGATGAGCGGTGTAATGAGGTCTTTGACGATTGCCTGCACGACGTTGTTGAATGCGGCGCCGACGACTACGGCGACAGCCAGATCGACCGCGTTGCCGCGCAGTATGAATTTCCTGAAATCTTTGAGCATGGCCGGGACTCTCCTTTACTTCCGTTACGAATTGCCTCTATCATACCGCTTCTTGCGTGTTTGCGGGAGTATGAATACGTTTGTGTCCTGAGGTATAGCGCGCGGGAAAAGGCAGAAGTATCTGTCGGGCTCTTTACAAACGAAAGGACTAGCGCTACGCTAGGAGGCATAAGTACCAAAGAGGAGGGTTCATGTTCGGAAGAAAAAAGATAGCCATGCTGGTGGCTGAATTCCTGGGAACGGGGTTTTTGACATTAGTGTTTCTGGCTGTCCAGCGTTCCACGATCGGTGTGCCATATTTTGTGGCGCTTGGGGCCGGCTTGATCGTTGCCGCATTGGCCGTTGCCGTGGGTAACGTGTCGGGGGCTCACTTCAACCCGGCGATTACTATTGGCCTATGGACCACGCGTAAGGTCAAGACCTTCGCTGCAGCAGCGTACATTGTAGTACAGCTGCTGGGCGGCTGGGCGGCATATGGCGTGTACACATACTTCGTGCACAGTAGTTTGCAGCCAATCGGCGGCCACTTTACGGCTCGTATCATGATTGCTGAGGCAGTCGGTATGTTTATATTTGCTTTCCTGTGGGCGGCAATTGCTGCGCAGCGCGTGGTGGCGTCCTGGACAGGCGCGGCGTATGCGCTAGGCGTTATCGTGGCTGCTGCGGCTTCGATCGGTTTCATTAACCCGGCGGTTGCGCTTGGCGCACGGGCATGGGACATTTGGGGTACGATGGGCTGGGCATATGTTGCCGGACCGCTTATCGGTGCTATCGTCGGCTTTAATCTCTACCAGATTTTCTTTACCGATCAGTACGATAGTGTTACTGCCAGAATCTCTGGCGGCAGCAGTACGCGAAGCACGGCGTCTAAGAGTGCTAAGAGTCGTAAAAAGTAGCCGGATATTTAGGGCACTTCAATTCACCCGGGAGCCATCAAGTCTAGGGTGAATTTCTATTTATTGCTCGTGATGGCAGAATGTGTGATCTTTGCCCTCAGGATACTCGCCGGCCTGCAAGTGGGCAACCATATCCTGAAGCTTGGCAGAAAGTGTTGCGAGCGACTTTGGTTGTTTGCGGACCGTACCTATTTGCCCGGTCTCAACGAAGTCCAGGGTAAGCAGTGCGGGCATTTCGTCGTGCATGAGCTGCCACGCGAGTGCGTACAGTGTGAGCTGGTTTGAACCTGTGGCGCGTTGTTTGGCTTTATCGGGTGTGGTAACACTTGTGCCGGTCTTGAAATCGCGTATTTCCACGCCGTTCTCGAGGGCGTACACGGCATCCATGCGGCCGATAATCTTGAGCGGCATATCCGGCATCGCAATACTAAATGACGTTTCAACCTTGATGGGCAGCGGGGCGCTGCTGAATCGCTCGTATATGGCTTCGACCGTTTGCCGGGCGCGGTCGTGGGCCCGCTCGCGGGAACGTTTTGATAGATAGCCGGCGGTAGGCAGGGCTGTCTCGACCTGCTCCAAAAGTTGTTGGAGTGTCGGCGGCGTACCCTCACGACGGCCTGTATGTATCGCTTCGATGGCGCCGTGAATAGCCGTACCGTATTGAAGTGCGGGGTTTGGCGGCAGCGGTACTTGGAGTACGTACGTGTAGTAGAAATCTTTCGGGCACCGCAGCCAGCAGGCTATTTGGCTTACGCTCAGTATAAAATGCCCGTCTTGTGCCATGTCCGGCGGCAGCTGTATGGTTGGCGCGTCGCTATCGCGTGCAGTGCGCGGAGCAAAAAGTTCGAGATTGAGCTGCTCGGTGCTGTCCTGCTGGGTTTGTGCGGCATCACCGGTATATTCCCCGAGCAGTTCGTGCAGGAAGCGTGATGGCGCACGGCGTGAGCCGCTGCCGTGCTGGTTTGCATGGGTAAGGATGAGCTCGTGGCGGGCACGTGTGACTGCGACGTACATGAGCCGGCGCTCTTCTGCCATATGCTCATCGGCAAGCGTATGGCTGGTCCTCAGGGTGTCAGGAATGGCTAGGTTGCTGCCGAATACACGCAGCGGGAAAGAGCCTTCGGTACAATCGATGATATACACCGTGTCCCACTCCAGCCCTTTGGCTCGGTGTACGCTGAGGACATTTACCTGTGTCGGCGAAATATCGAGTGACACGTCTTCGAAGCTGGTGCCGCTGGTGCGGAGTGTCGGCAAATTAGCGATATAACTTTGCAGACTGCCCACGCCGGAGATGCGTTCAAATTCTTTGAGTGTTTTGAAAAATTTGCTCAGGGCTTGCACCTGGGTGAGCAGCTCCGTATCGCTGTCTGCCTCACTCGAGAGAGTGTGTTTCCAGCCACTGTCGGTAATCATGGCATAGGCCAGGCTGCCGACCGTTTGCTCGGCACTTTGGCTGCGCCAGATCTCAAGCTGACCGAGCGCTGCATTTGCCCGCTCATTTTCGGTGTTATGGACCATGTCGCGCAGGGGCAGGTGCTCGCGCCGTGCGGCTGCGGCTAGTAGGGCAAGCTGTGTGGCTTCAATACTAAAGAGCGGGCCGCTCAAAGTATGGAACAGCGCTACGTCGTCGAGAGGATCATTCACAGCTTTGAGCGCCTCAATCAGCTGCCGCACCGCCGGTTGCTCGTATATATCATTGCCCAGGCCCGTGACAGCGTGCGCGATGCCTTTGGATTCCAGTGCTTCGTGCATTTTTTGCACACCACTGTTGCGCCGGGCGAGTACGGCGATACCCGCCGGGTCTTCTCCCCGCTCCAGCCGTTTGGCGATATCCTCGGCAATCCAGGTGAGCTCGGCGTCCAGATTGGTAAAGTGGAGTGCCCGTGGTGGTGGGCCGTCATTCGTTTGCGCGCATAAGCGCTTGTCGAG
>DASVGU010000001.1:0-5362 GCA_036379375.1 Saccharimonadales bacterium (SeqCode) | reverse complement strand
TCGTCCTCCCGACGTAGCTTGTATTATACCATAAATGTAAGCGTTTTGGCTACTTCAGCAGTGCTGCGGCGGCAGATCGCAGGCAGCCATCGAAATCATCGTCTACCATTTCGACGTAAGGAAAGCCGTAGCGGCCAGCTTCACTTATAATAAAATGGCTCATGACCATGAAGAATTCGGCGGCATTTTCCAGCTCTTCCTCGCCGTAATTATGCATCCAGTCGTGTGGATTGGTTCCCGCCTGGCGGCGGATGGCCTCACCGTGACTCTCGGCAGTGTTGCCGAGGAACACACTGCGCGAGGGGTCCCTCAGGAGTTTTGCAAACTCCGGCAAGATCGCAACGCCTTCAACTACGACATCTACGCCGTCTTCTGTGTAGGCCTCGATTAATTTCTCCAGCGCGGGCCAATACGCTTTGGATTGCCGGTTCTGCTCGTCGAGTGTTTGCTGGGGTGAGCGCACATTCCACCTACCCATTACGTCTTCGTGAAAGTCTATAAATATATCCTGATTGAGGGCCTCTTTTGGGACGCTGCGACGCAACATGTAGCGGATTGCATCGGTCGAAACCGCATGCATGGGGTGCATTTGCACCAGGTACTTTACGAGCGTCGTCTTACCGACACGCGGTGGACCGCCAACGAGATAAATCATCGGTGGACCCGGCTGAGCAGCTCCAGAAGCTGGGCCCGCTCTTTGCGCGGCATGTGGCGCAGCGATTCCTGCTGATAAGCGTGCAATATCTCTAACGCCGCGTCGGTGATGCGCTGTCCCTTGGGCGAGAGCCGCAGAAGGTGTTCCCGACGGTTCTTGGGGTTTATTTTATTCTCGATAAATCCTTCGCGCTGCAGCAGCCTGGCCTGGCGGCTCACGCTGGCCTCCGTCTGGCCCAGCTCAAAGGCAATGCGCTTCTGCAACATAGCCGGGTTCCCGGCAAGCGCCGCAAGAATCTTATATTGTGAATAGCCTACACCGAGCTGTTCCTGCAGGATCTGGTCGAACTCGCGGGCAAATACCGTGGCAAGCTGCTGGAGTAAGGTGTGGATTAATCTCGCTGCGTCATCATTCATAGGTAGATTTTATGGGTAGATTGTCCTTCCTCACTGCCACTGTACGCCCAATACTTAACAAGTCAAGTATTGGGGGAAGGGCGGCGTGCAACGGCATCAAAAGCCTGGTAGAGCTTGTGCCAATCGTCGAGCGAGAGCGCCTGAGCGCGAAGATTCGGGTCGATACCGGCCGCTTGCAGCAGTCTTTCGGCATCCGGCTTGCTCAAATGCAGTCCCCCGCTCAAGCTGCTGCGTAACTTCTTGCGCCGTTCACTGAACCCGGACTTCACCAGCCGGAAAAATGCCTGTGTATCAACGCCCGGAAAGCGTGCTTGCCCGGGTCGCTCCAGCAGCAAAACTTGCGAATCCACCTTTGGCGGCGGCGTAAAAAGCCGGGCCGGCACCACCGGGCCAACGCCCACCTGCCAGTACAACTGAGCAGTTACGCTGAGCACCGACATATCCCCCGGGGCAGCAACCACTCGCTGCGCAACTTCTTTCTGCACCAGCATCGCTGCCACGCTCGGCCGGTTCGGTGTCTCGCTTATCACCCGGATCAAATTGCTCGTGAGATAGTACGGGATGTTGGCCACAATCTTGTAGTCCGGCGGCAGGCTGGCGAAATCAAATCTCAGGATATCCTCGTTCAACACCGACAGATTGCCTATTACACCATCTTTTTGCTCTTTAAGAGGTACGACCTCTAAAAGCTCCTGAGACGAGTTTTTGTGTTGTAGTAAGTCTTTTTCCAGATTGGCAGCAAGGTTAGCGTCGTACTCCACCGCCGTCACATGTGCACCGCGTTGCAGCAGCTCGGCTGTGAGCGTACCCAAGCCCGGGCCAATCTCCAGCACGGTGTCACCCGCTGCCACGGCCGCCGCGTCGCACATTGCCGTGAGACTCGCGTCATCATGCAGCCAATGCTGACCCAGCGACTTTTTCGGTAGCGAACCGCGCGGCTCACGAGAATCCATAGTGCTCCATCCGCTGCTCAAATTTGGGAAATGTGGTGTACAGCTCAGCGCTGAAGCCAAACTCACGCGCCGCAGCTACGTTTTTATCCGAATCATCCCAAAATAGTACTTCGTCTCTGTTAACACCTCGCAAAGAACTGAGAACCCGGGCAAAGAAAGCCTTGTCGGGTTTAATCACCCCCAGAAGGCCTGATGCAAACAGACCATCGAATGATCCGCTGATATTTATTTTCATGAACGTGCCCTCGGCGCGGTACTTTTCGTTATTGGTGGCTACATAACAGCGAATTCCCCGCAAGCGATACCCCTGAATACGCTCAAGGAGCTGTGCATTCTCCCGATGCTCGTAGTCAAACCAGAAGCGCAACAAATCATCAATGGTCTTGCCCCACCCCCACTGCTTCGCGTATGGCGCAATCGCTTGCTTGATGTCAAGCTTGCCCACCAGGCAATCCTGGAACGGGCCGGCAAAGAATTCCTCGATTTCGGACGAATTAATGCCAAGCTCGTCTGCGAGCCGCTCGGAAAAGAGTTTATCTGTGTGGTAGAGCAAGACTCCATCCGCGTCAAAGAGTAAAGCCTTAATCATGCATCTTATCCTACCACCAGCGATGGTTAACCCAATGAATATACGCGTTGTACCAGCCGCCGTAGTGGCTCTGCGCGTAGCCATTGCACCAGCGCAGCTGAGTGACGGGGTTAGTTTGCCAATCACCGCCCGCAGTCTCCATCTTATACCCCGGGGTTGCTTGGCACAGTCCGTACCCATTTGGCGTCATCGCGTCATCCGGAATAGCGGGGCAGTAGTGCTCGCCTTGCGCCTTGGTCGGGCACCAGCCCGACTCATTGCTGATAATGTAGTCCGCGTACTGGTAATCGCCCGGAGCAATACCGGCCAGCGCCATATCACCCTTGATACCGCTGAGGTTAGTGCCCTGTACGACAATTTCCGTTACCGGGGCAACCGTTACCACTGCCTGGATAGGCGTCCGCCCGACGATTTGCCCGTTTTTGAGGATGTCCTGATACGTCGTGACCTGCTCGCCCGGTGAGCCTGCCTGGCGTATGGCACTAGTACCAAAGGACAGGTTGGGATCCTCAACCGTCTGAATCGGCATGGCAATCTGCTCGCTCACATTTTCCAGCTTGGTGCCGTTGCGCACCAGATAAATAGGCAAGTTCGGAGTAATGGGAGTAGCCGTCGTGGGCACGACTTCATCGGCCTTGGCCAGTTTGATGCCTTTTTCGTGCAGGAGATCACCGACGGTTTTGGCGCGAGTACGAAGGGTAAGCGGCGTGCCGTAGAGATTGAGGCTAACCGGCACTGACCGCTGCACTATTACCTGCTCGCCAATGGCGCCGCCGCTGATAAAATTGGTGACCGGCTTCGTGGTGACTCCGTCCTCCGGATACAGTGACACGCCGGCCTGCAGCGCGATACTGCGCGGAGTCGTGGCCGCGCTGTACGCGAAGTGATGGCTTGTACCATCGACGATTTCCACCGGCACCGCGCGGTAAATATTAATGCGAAAATCATCCTGGTTAATGGGCGCCACTTTGCTTGGCTCAACCACATCGCCGGGATGGAGCGGTATATCCAGCCGCTGCAGCAGCGCCCGGACGGTCGGTTCGCGGCTCGGCACCGTCTGCGTGTGACCGTCGTAGTTCAAGATAACGACGTAGGCATCGGTTACAGGGGTATCGTGCCGGTAAAACAGTTTGAACGCCGTGATACTGAGCCCGCACAGGATCAGAAAAGTCACTACCGGTATCATAAACGGATGGCGAACGAAGGATATAAGACTGCGGAGCCGGCGAAAGCGGCGGTGCTGCCGCGGCGGCCGGTCCGGCCTGGGTTTTCGTGCTGTTTTACGCATCGTGGCATGGGCTTGCACCAGAGGTTTGTCACGGACAACCTGCCAACTGCCTCTGTTAAACCACTTCCATTGTAACAAAGGCAGCCCGCGCGAGCTAGCAGCCCCGCATCAAGACCGCTGCCTACAACTTTTCGAGTGGTGCAAAAGCCACGTTCAGTTTGCGCGTCCCCTTGCCCTTAAAATACACCGTTACTGTGTCGCCGCTCATATCTACGATTGTCCCGACCCCAAAGGTCCGGTGGCGTACACCGTCACCCTCGTGCAGCTCGGGCAGCTCGGGTACATAATACGGCTCGTCTGACTTCGCCCCCGAACCGCTCAGCGGCGTATCACCAGGGAGAAACGAAGACTGAAACGAGCCATACGCAGCAGCACCTTGCACGCCGTAACCCCCAGCATCCGGTGTCGTAAGACCCGCTGAAAAACTCCCAGATTGGAATTCGCCGTCAATCTCAGCCAGGAAACGGCTGGGCGGATTGTGCTGTACCCCGCCGTACAGCATACGCGACGTGGCATACAGCATGTACAGCTCTTGCTTGGCGCGCGTCATGCCCACATAGCACAGCCGGCGCTCCTCTTCCATTTCCGACTGATCATACAGCGCCCGCGAGTGCGGAAAAATGCTTTCCTCCATACCGGTCATAAACACCACGGGGAACTCCAGGCCCTTAGCGGCGTGCAGTGTCATGAGCGTCACCGCGTCACTGGCGAAATCGGCGCTGTCGATGTCGCTCACCAGGCTCACTTCCTCCAAAAAACCGGCCAGGCCCAGCTCCTGATACTCCTGTGCCACACTCAATAGCTCCTTCACGTTCTCCACTCGTGCCTCGCCCTGCAGCGTTCCATCGTCCAGATAGCGCAGGTAGTCAATCCGGCGCAGCAGCGAATCGACAAGCCCCGACACGCTGCTATCTTCCATAACTCTCCGTAAACTGGCCAGGGTATCCCCGAGCTCGCCCAAGGCTTTGTGTGCCTTCGGGGTGAGGTCAGGGCACATTTCTACCTCAGTTAGCGCCTCCAGCAAAGTACGACCTCCGGCCGTCTGCCAGGCAAAGAAATTCTGCAGACTCTTGCTGCCAATGCCTCTGGCCGGGACGTTTACGATCCGCTCGAAACTCACGCGGTCCTCCGGCTGAAAAATGACCCGCAGATACGCCATGATGTCTTTTATTTCTTTGCGGTCATAAAAGCGCACGCCACCTACTACCCGGTACGGCACACCATAGCGCACCAGCGTTTCCTCGAGACTCCGGCTCTGCGCGTTGGTGCGATACAACACTGCGTAGTCGCGGTAGTGCCGCAGCCCTGCATCCACACCATTGCGAATCCGGCGAATAATGGCCTCGCCTTCCCCGCGCTCACCGTTGACTTGCAGTAGCTGCACGGGCAAGCCATCACCGGCATCGGTCCACAATCTTTTGTCGGAACGCTGCGCGTTCTTGGAGATAATCGCGTGCGCCG